>CAKZOY010000354.1 GCA_937138275.1 uncultured Chloroflexota bacterium | reverse complement strand
CCCCCACAAACCCCACACCCCACCCCTTTCCCATGCGGGGCGAATTGCTGCGCAAGCCCAGCGAGTGGGGAAGTTGACAAATTCCCCCTCTGTGATATACTTTGCGCCGTTAAATAACTACAGCGTAAAGTATCGGCGCAATGAACTATCCAGACGTGAGCCCGGAGGCCCTGGAGCAGCAGATATTCCGCCTGACGGAAGCGCTGCGGCGGCGGTTCGCGCGCCATCTGGCCCGGCATGGGCTGACTCCTCCTCAGTTCATCACCCTCTGCTCCTTAGCCCAGAGTGCGGAGAAATCCTCCCGGATGGGGCCCCTGGCCGCGGCAGCCTTCCAGAGCGCCGCGTCTATGACGGGGATCGTGGACCGGCTCATGGAGCGCGGCCTGGTGCGGCGCGAGCAGGACCCGCAGGACCGCCGCTCCGTCGTCGTCGTCCTGACAGAAGAGGGAGAGCGAGTTCTGCGACAAATCCGGGAGGAGCGCCGCAGAGATATGGTGCACCTGCTCCGGCGGCTGCCTGCTGAGGACCAGGTACACCTGTCCTTTATCTTGGAAAATCTACTGGAGGAGATAGAAGAACCCTTCCCTCAGGGGAAGGGGGAATCGGAGAATTCCCTTCTTGGGTAGAGGACGTGGCTCATGTCCAGACCTCGTGCAGGCGGGGTCTGGCCTTTAGCGCCCCCTCATCCCCCTGGCCCCCTTCTCCCCCGCCGCAGCGGGGGAGAAGGGGGAAAAGAGGGCAAGGCTTGTCCTTGCCCTTTCCTACCCGTGCGGCGAACGCCGCAATGGGAAGGGGGCAAGGGGGAGGGGTGAAGGTGTCCTTAAGAAAGTGCACTACTTTTGAACATGAGCCGAGGACGTTTATGGTTAAACTGTTGAAGTACCTGAAGCCCTACACTTTGTTCATCGTGCTGGCGATCGCGATGCTTTTCGTCCAGGCCAACGCCGACCTGGCCCTGCCCGACTACATGTCCCGCATCGTCAACTACGGCATCCAGCAGGGTGGGGTGGAGAGCGTCGTCCCCGAGGCCATCCGCCAGCAACAGATGGCCCGTCTTCTCCTGTTCCTGACGCCCGAAGAGCAGGACCTGGTGCGGGAGGCCTACGTCCTCATAGACCAGAAGTCGCCGGATTACCGGACGTACCGGGAGAAGTATCCCGTCCTGGCGCAGGAGCCGGTGTACGTCCTTCGGGCAACCGACCGGGCCACGCGGGAGCGCCTGACCGCGCCGCTGGCCCGCGCCCTGGTCGTCGTATCGGGGATGGAGCAGGTGATGAGCGACCCGTCTCAGGCGGCCGGGTTCGGGCAGGCGCTGGGTTTTGACCTCTCCAAACTGCCTCCCGGCACCGACCTTTTTGCCCTTCTGAGCGCCCTCCCGGCAGGCCAGCGCGACCGCGTCGTCGCGGCAATCGGCGAGCGCTTCGCCGCGCTGGGCGACCAGATGGTGGAGCAGATGGCGGTGCGCGCCGTCCGCGCCGAATACGAGGCCCTGGGGATGGACACCACCCGATTGCAGACCGCCTACATCCTGCGCGTCGGCGGGCTGATGCTTCTGGTCACCATGGTGTTTGTTGCCGCCACGGTCACCGTGAGTTACCTGGCATCCCGGACGGCGGCGGGGGTCGCCCGCGACCTGCGGCGCGACGTCTTTGCCAGAGTGGTGGACTTTTCCGCTGCGGAGTTCAACCGCTTCTCCACCGCGTCCCTCATCACCCGCACCACGAACGACGTGATGCAGGTGCAGATGGTCATCTTCCTGATTCTGCGGATGGCCCTCTTCGCCCCCATCATTGGCATCGGCGGCATCCTCCGGGCGCTGGACAAGGCCCCCTCTATGTGGTGGATCATCGCCCTCGCCGTCGCCATCCTGGTCGGTACCATCATGACCCTCTTCTCCGTCTCCCTCCCGAAATTCAAGATGATGCAGCAACTGATTGACCACCTCAACCGGGTGGTCCGGGAGAACCTCTCCGGCATTATGGTCGTGCGCGCCTTCAACAAGCAGAGGTACGAAGCGGAACGGTTTGACCGGGTCAATCGGGACCTGGCCGATACCATGCTTTTCATCGGCCGGGCGATGGTGACCCTGATGCCGGTGCAGATGCTGGTGATGAACGGGCTTTCCATCCTCATCATCTGGGTCGGCGCCCATCAGGTGGCCCAGGCTACCATCCGGGTGGGCGATATGATCGCCTTCCTCCAGTACGCCATCCAGATCGTCTTTTCGTTTATGATGCTCTCGTTTATGTTCATCTTCCTGCCCCGCTCCTTCGTCTCCGGCGACCGGATCGCCGAAGTGCTGGAGACGGAGGTGGAGGTACGGGACCCGGTCCAGCCGAAATCTCTCCCCGAACCGTTCCGCGGGGTGGTGGAATTTCGCAACGTTTGCTTCCGGTATCCGGGCGCCGAGGAGTACGTCTTGAAAGACATCACCTTCACCGCCCGGCCCGGTCAGGTCACCGCCATCATCGGCTCCACCGGTTCGGGCAAGTCCACCTTACTCAACCTGATCCCCCGCTTCTACGATGTGACGGAGGGGGCCGTTCTGGTGGACGGGGTGGACATCCGGGAGGTCGCCCAGCATGACCTGCGCGCCCGCATCGGCTACATCCCGCAGCGGGGGATTCTCTTCTCCGGGACGATTGAGAGCAACCTGCGCTACGGCGACGGAGATGCGCCGGAGGAGGTGCTGCGGGAGGCGGTGGAGATCGCTCAGGCGTCGGATTTCGTCTTCACTCCCGACGGCAACGGCCTGGATGCGCCGGTTGCCCAGGGCGGGGCGAACTTATCCGGTGGGCAGAAACAGCGCCTCGCCATTGCCCGCGCCCTGGTCCGGCAGGCACCCATCTATCTCTTTGACGACAGTTTCTCCGCGCTGGACTATCGGACCGACGCGGCGCTCCGCCGGACACTGCGGGAGAAGGCGTCCCGGAGTACCGTCATCATCGTCACCCAGCGCGTGGCGACGATCAAGAACGCCGACCAGATTATCGTGCTGGACGAAGGCCGCGTTGTCGGCAAAGGGACCCATCAGGAGTTGATGGCGACCTGTTCCACCTACCGGGAGATCGCCTTCTCGCAACTCAGAGAGGAAGAATTATAAAACCACAAAGACACCAAGACACAAAGAAAACAAAAAAACTTCGTGTCTTTGTGGTTATAAAAAATCTCTGTGTCTCTGGTCTGAAAATAAACTGCGGTTCGGCTCATGGGTGGTCACTCCGATAGGCAGTGATAAACCTGATCGTCCAGTTCTATGCCGGTTTCATTTGCCCCTCCCCCTTACCCCCTCCCCGTCGAGGGCGGACGGATCGTCCGCCCCTACAACCCCACGGGGAGGGGGAGAAAAAGGGGGTTTTGCGGGGCGGCGGCGAAGCCGCCGCCCCGCAAAACCCCTCTCTATCTCGTGGTGTCCGGGACGCTATTTTCATGCTCTATGGTGCCCTTGGGGGCATGTTAAACTGTGGTGAAAGAGAGAACCAATGGTTGAACCGAAATCCACACCCACCATCCGGCCTCCGCAGGGGCGCGGCCCGATGCCCCCCTTCGGCCCGCGGGGACCGGGCCACGGCGGCCCGCGAGCACTCATCCCCGGCGAGCGCGCCCGCGACTTCCGCGGGACGATGCGGCGGCTGGTCCGGTATCTGGGCCCCTATACGTGGACTATCCTGCTGGTCGTCGCGCTGGCCGTGGCGTCCACCGTCCTCTCCATCATCGGCCCGAAAATCCTCGGCCGGGCGACGACCACCCTCTTTGAGGGGGTGATGGCGCAGATCGCCGGTACCGGCGGGATTGACTTCGCCGCCATTGGGCGCATCCTGCGCACTGTCCTGCTCATCTACCTGGCCTCGGCCGCACTGGCTTATGCCCAGGGCTGGGTGATGACCAGCGTAGCGACGGACATCACTTATCGCTTCCGCCGCGATATCGCTGCCAAAATCCACCGCATGCCGCTGAAGTACTTTGACGGCACCAACTACGGCGAGGTCCTCTCCCGCGTCACCAACGACGTGGATGCCGTCGGTCAGACTCTCAGCCAGAGTTTGACGCAAATTATCACCTCGGTCATCACCCTGGTCGGTGTGCTGGGGATGATGTTCACCATCAGTTGGCAGATGACGCTGGTCGCCCTGGTGACCCTGCCCCTCTCCATGATCGGCATCACGGCCATCGTCCAACAGACCCAGCATTACTTCCGCCGTCAGCAGGACTACCTGGGCCACATCAACGGGCACGTGGAGGAGGTGTACGGCGGTCACCCGGTGGTCAAGGCGTTCAACGGCGAGGCGAAGGCGGTGGAGAAGTTTGACCAGTACAACGGAGTTCTCTACGACTCGGCCTGGAAGTCCCAGTTCTTCACCGGGACGATTATGCCGCTGATGCACTTCATTGGCAACCTGGGATACGTGGCGGTCGCCGTCCTGGGGGGCTACCTGGCGGTTCGGAACCTCATCACCGTGGGCGACATCCAGGCGTTCATCCAGTACGTGCGGATGTTCACCCAGCCGATCACCCAGATCGCCAACATCTCCAACATCCTTCAGCAGACGGCCGCCGCAGCAGAGCGGGTCTTTGAGTTCCTGTCCGAGGAGGAAGAGGTGCCGGACCCGGCCGACGCGGTGAAACTGGAGAGAGTGGAAGGGCGGGTGGAGTTCCGCAACGTCCGCTTCAGTTATAACCCCGAGAAGGTCGTCATCAAGAATTTCTCCGCCCGGGTGCAGCCGGGGCAGCGGATGGCGATTGTCGGACCGACGGGGGCGGGCAAGACCACACTGGTCAAACTGCTGATGCGCTTCTACGACGTGGACGACGGCGCGATTCTGGTGGAGGGGTACGACGTTCGCCAGTTCCGGCGGGAGGACCTGCGGCGGATGTTCGGGATGGTATTGCAGGACACCTGGCTCTTCCATGGGACGATTCTGGAGAACATCCGCTACGGTCGGGAGGACGCGACGGAGGAGGAAGTGATCGCCGCAGCGCGGGCGGCGCGGGTGGACCACTTCGTCCGTACTCTGCCGGAGGGGTACAACACCGTACTCACCGAGGAGACGACGAACATCTCCCAGGGGCAGCGGCAGTTGCTGACCATCGCCCGCGCCTTTCTGGCGAACCCGCCGATGCTCATCCTAGACGAGGCGACCAGTTCGGTGGACACCCGCACGGAGGTGCTGGTCCAGGAGGCGATGGAGCATCTGATGCGCGGCCGGACCAGTTTCATCATTGCCCATCGCCTATCCACCATCCGCAACGCCGACGTGATTCTGGTGGTGCGAGATGGGGACATTGTGGAGCAGGGGACGCACGAGGAACTGCTGGCCCGCAGCGGGTTCTATGCGGAACTCTACAACAGCCAGTTTGAGGTCGGAGAGGCGGTAGTTGGGAGTCGGTAGTCGGTAGTCGGGAGTCGGTAGT
>CAKZOY010000353.1 GCA_937138275.1 uncultured Chloroflexota bacterium | reverse complement strand
GGTTATACCATTTATACTTTTAACGCATAGTTTGTCATTATAATTTAGAATCTGCCATTGTCAACGTAGTTACCATTCCCGGCGATAAACGCAGATGCTCACACAGAGATGCAGGGATGAGAATGCGCCCCGATTCATCCAGTGATACTTGAAACACCCGATTCATTGGTACAACCTTAAGCTGATTTTCAGAGATTAGTTCAACAAGCGAATTTTAATATACCACAGAATAGAGAAACCGGCAAACGCACTCCCCGAAATCGGTCAAGGCTTCCAGGTCCCCATCCCCACCCGCTCATACGCCTCCGGTCGCCGGTCCTCAAAGACGGTCAGGTAGCGGCGCGCTTTGGGGATTTCCCGCAGGTTGGCATGGGCGACCAGCAACTGCTCCCGGTCGTCCCCCTCCACCAGCGCTTGGCCCCAGGGGTCCACCACCATGGAGCGGCCGGGAAAGACCACGTCCCCATCCACACCGGCGCGGTTGCAGGCGGCGACGAAGAGTTCGTTCTCCACCGCCCGCGCGCGGGTAAGGAGCAGCCACGCCTCCAGCCGCCGGATCGGCCACTGGGCCGGCGCCAGAATGAGGCGGGCCCCCGCCAGCGCCAGGGCGCGGGTCAGTTCGGGAAAGCGCAGGTCGTAGCAGATGACCAGCCCCACCGGTCCCCAGGGCGTGGGGCAGAGCACCGCCCGATCGCCCGGGGCCAGGTAGAGCGGCTCGTTCATCAGGCGGAAGAGGTGGACTTTGCGGTAGGCTCCCAGAAGAGAACCGTCGGGGGCGTAGAGGACGGCAGTGTTGGAAACGCCGCCCTCGTGCCGCTCCAGCAGGGAGCCGCAGAGGTGGAGGCCAAACCGGCGCGCCAGTTCGGCCATCTCGGCAAATCCCCCTTCCCCCAGGGGCGCGGCCCACTCGGCGGCCCGCTCCAGGTCGTAGCCATGGAGCCAGAGTTCCGGCAAGAGCAGGAAGTCCGCTCCGGCCCGCCGGGCCTCCTCAGCCATCTCCTGCGCCCGCTGCAGATTCCGCTCCGGCTGCCCGGGCGGGACGTCCATCTGTCCCAGAGCGATTGTCAACTCCTGGCGTTCGTCGGTCATTTTTATCACCACAAAGGACACGAAGGGTCACACAAAGGTAACTGTTCAGTCAGCGGTTGAAACCGCCCCTGGAGGGCACTTCGCGCCGGGCGACCGCCTGCGCGGTCGCCGGAAAGCGTCCACGAAGGTGGACGCCCAGCAGAAAGCCCCCCAGGGGTGATTTTAATCGCCAGGGCTGAATAATAGCAATATTTCTGTGCACTTCTGTGTGTTTCTGTGGCCCTTTTCCCCTTTACACCAGCGAGCGGCGGGGGGTTTTACGCCCCTCCCGTCTCTGGCGCTCCCGGTTGGCCCGCGCCGCGCCGCGGAACGCCTCCACGTTGCGGATCAGGGGACGGCCGGGCACCTCCGGCGTCGGGCGGATCAATTTGCGCAGGCGGTCCAGATGTTCCCGGGTCACCGGGGCATCCCGATTCGCCAGCCCCTCGGCAGTATTCGCCGCCGCCAACGCCCACGTCCACTCGTCCCGCAACTGGTCGGCGCGCACATGGTAGTGCTTGCGGTCCCAGACCTCCGCCGATTTCAGAGCATCCTCCCATGCCGCCCGCAGGGTCACCCCGATCACCGAAAGCAGGTCTTTCGCCAACTCCTGGTCGTGCAGGACTTTCGGCAGATGTACCAGCAGGATTTCCGCCACAATGCGTAGATGCTTTTCCCGTTCGGCAACCGTCATACGTATTACGTGTTGCGTATTGCGTGTTACGTGTTACGTTTTACTTTTTACCCTTTACGCTGTACAATCACCCCGATGAAACGCGCCCTCACTCTCTGGACCGCCCGGCTCATCGTCGGGGTGGTGTTTTTCTTCAACGTGACCTGCGCGCTGGAGTTCATCGCGCGGCCGGGGGCCTACGCGCCGTCCTTTGAACTGAGCGGCCTGCCCGGGGAGGTGATGGTACGGGGGATCGGCATCCTCTTCCTGATGTGGAACGCCACCTATCCGCCGGTCATGGCCCGGCCGGACCGGGAGCGGACGCTCTTCGCCGTCGTCCTGGCCCAGCAGGCCATCGGCGTTGTGGGGGAGACGGCGATGTGGCTGGACCTGCCGCCCGGTCATCCGGCCCTCTGGGAGACCGGCCTGCGTTTCATTCTGTTTGACGGCGCGGGGCTGGTCGGGATGGCGCTGGCCTACGGGCTGACGGCGCGGGCTATTCCACGTAGTAGGCCAGACCCAGCGCCCCTGGCCCGGCATGGACCCCCAGCACCGGGGTGACCGGCTCTATGTAGAGCTCCACGCACCGGAAGCGGGCCAGGATTTCTTCTTTCAGCCGCTCGGCCTCCTCCACGGCGCCGGTGTGCAGGATAGCAATATGTACTCTGGCGTCCCCCACCCGCTGGGCCAGCATGTCCAGCATCTGGCGGATCGCTTTGGCCCGACTGCGCGCCTGTCCCAGAATCCCGACCTCGTTCCCCTGGACCCGCACCATGGGCTTGACATTGAGCAGGTTCCCGACCATACGGGCCGCCCATGCCAGGCGTCCGCCGCGGACGGCGTACTCCAGCGTCTCCAGCGCGGCGATCAGGTCCACCTTGGGGACGAGCGAGCGGGCCCGCCCGACGACCTCGGCCAGGGACGCCCCCGCGGCCGCCGCGCGCGCTGCGGCCATCGCCACAAACCCCTGGGCCATTGCGATGGTCCCCGTGTCCACGACCTCAATGGGATACGGGGCCATCTCCGCCGCCGCGGCCCGGGCCACCTGAAGCACACCGCTGTAGCGGCCGGCAACGTGGACGGAAACGATGGAGCGGGCCCTCTCCTGGATGCGCCGGTAGAATTCCAGAAACTCCCCCAGCGACGGCTGGGAAGTCTGCAGGCGCCGAAATTGCTGTTGCAGTCGCTGGAAGAAGTCCAGCGGCTGGATGTCCACCCCGTCCCGGTAGGACTCATCGTCCATCCGAATCCAGAGGGGGATGACTTCTATGCCCAGTTGTTCCACCACGACCCGCGGCAGGTTCGCCGCGGAGTCGGTGGCGACGACGACCTCTTTCATTTTACCTCCTCCCAGACCTCCACAACGGCCTGGCGCAACAGGGCGACCACTTCGTCTATCTCCGGTTCGGTGATGACAAACGGCGGAGCGACCATCAGATGGTCGCCCAGGATGCCGTCTATCCCCCCAGAACCCGGATAGATGATGAGCCCCCGCTCAAAGGCCCGGTCTCCCACCCGGCGGGCGAACCCTTTTTCGGGCGGGAACGGTTCTTTTGTCCGACGGTCGGCGACGAACTCCACGCCCCACATCATCCCGATGCCGCGCACGTCGCCGACGCAGGGCAGGTCCTCCAGCGCCTCCCGCAGTTTGCGGCCCAGGTAGGCCCCGCGGACGGCCGCGGCGGTCACCAGGTTGTTTGTCTCCAGGTAGCGCAGGGTCGCCAGGGCGACCGCCGCGCCGACGGCGTGGTGGGAGAACGTCCCACCGTGGTTGAAGTCGCCGTGGGCCCGCCGGACCGTCTCCACATCCGCCCCGCGGACGGCGATGATGGAGAACGGGAAGTAGCCGCCCGTGGCGCCCTTCCCCATGGTCATCCCGTCGGGGCGGACGCCGAAATGCTCCATCCCGAACCAGCGGCCGGTGCGGCCGAAGCCCGTCATCACCTCGTCGGCGATGAGGAGCACGTCGTAGCGGTCGCAGATTTCCCGGATTCGGGGCCAGTATCCCTCCGGCGGGACGACCGCGCCCAGGGTGGCACCGCTCACCGGTTCGGCGATAAACGCCGCCACCCGTCCCGGCCCCTGGCGGCGAATCTCTGTGTCCAGCGCCCGCGCGCAGGCCAGATCGCAGGTGGGATACGTCGCGCTGAAGGAGCAGCGATAGCAGTACGGCGGGGGGATGTGGGGCTGGTCGCGGAAGAGGGGGGCGAAGAGGTTGCGCATAGAAGGCTTGCCGGAGACGGCGAGCGCTCCCATCGTCATGCCGTGGTACGACCCCCAGCGGGCGATGACGAGGTCGCGGGTCGGTTCCCCCCGCGCGACCTGCACCTGACGGGCGAACTTGATCGCCCCCTCCACCGCCTCCGAGCCGCTGGTCAGGTAGTAGAAACGGGGGTCATCCAGGAGGACCCGCTGGCTCAGCGCGTCGCTGTAGGTTTCCAGAGTAGACGTCGTGAAGAGAGTGCCGTGAACGTAGGCGACGGCGGCGGCCTGGTCGGCCATTGCCCGCGCCACCTCCCCCACCCCATGGCCGATGTTCACCGCGATCGGCCCACCGGAACCGTCTATATACCGCTTTCCGTCGGCGTCCCAGAGGTAGATGCCCTCGCCGCGCACGGCCTGGGGGTGCGGAAAGGCCATCCGGCGGCGAAAGACGTGGGGAGACACCGGCAAGGTCACCGGACCTCCAGCACCCGGAAGGTGATGCGGCCCGCCGGAGCGTCCACCGTCACCACATCCCCCACCCGGCAACCCAGGAGCGCCCGCCCCAGGGGGGATTCGTTGGAGACTTTCCCGTTGAGGGGGTCGGCCTCCGCCGGTCCGACAATCTGAAACACTTCCGGTTCGTCCCGTCCCTCCTCCAGCACGGTCACCCAACTGCCCAACTGGGCCACGCCTTCGGGGCCATTGGACTCAATCACCACTGCGTAGCGCAGTATGGTCTCAATCTGCTGGATGCGCCCTTCCAGAAAGGCCTGCTCCTCTTTGGCGGCGATGTAGTCGGCGTTCTCGGAGAGATCGCCCTGCTGGATGGCCTTGCGCAGGATGCGGGCCAGTTCCGGACGGCGCACGTTGACCAGATAGTCCAGTTCCTGACGCAGGTTTTCTATGCCTTCGGCGGTCAGGAAGATGGGTTGTTGCATTTGCTCCTCCGTATCGCAAATCGCGTATCGCGTATCGTTAATCACACATCGCGAATCGCATATTGCGTGTTGTATACCGTTAATCCTACCGCAAAAATGGATTTTGGCAAGGCGCGTGCTCTGTATTCCGTGGTCCGTATTCCGTGGTCGGTAGTTTTCTGCTGAGGTTCGGACAACGAGAGGAAAGGGTTTCAGGGCGGGCAGTCGGTTTCGCGCTCAGCATAAAAATCAGCCCAAAACGTTCAGCGGAGGCGGAGTTGCGCCCTTTCGCCTGCCCAAAACAGCGACTGAAGTCGCCCCTGGAGGGCCTTCGGCCGACGGTCGGCCTTCGCCGACCGTTTTCCAGCGTCCCCGCAGGGGGATGCTCGGCGTGCAGCGCCGTACAGCCGCAAATTTCAACTTGTAGTCAGCCACGGAGCGCGGCGGAGTGGTGTCCGATGCGCTACTCCGCTTCGCTTCGTAGCGCACTACAAACGCACATTGCTTGTAGTCAGCCACGAAGCGGAGCGAAGTGGCGTCGCTTGT
>CAKZOY010000352.1 GCA_937138275.1 uncultured Chloroflexota bacterium | reverse complement strand
AAAAGAGGGGTTTCGGGGCGGGCGGCCGAAGGCCGCCCGCCCCGAAGCCCGACACTCTGAGGGCCCAACCGCTATCTTGCCCCTTCCTCTGCCCATCTACATCCCCCAGCGGTGGACGTCTTTGCGGGTCACCGGGGCCTCCTCCGCCGGACCCTCCTCGGCAGCCCCGGCAAATACCCCCAGCGGAACCTCCACGAAGAGTGGCCGACGGACGCTCTCGGTGACCTCCTCCAGCGGGACCCCCTCCTCACGGAAAATGCGCAGGATCAGGTTGGTGCAGGTCTTACCGCCGCAGGCGCCCATCCCAGCGCGGGTGATCCCTTTGATGTGGTTCATGTCCCGCAGACCGGCGCGGACCAGCGCCCGAATCTCCCCTACCGTCACCCGTTCGCAGCGGCAGACAATCTCGTCCTCCAGCATGCGGGAGACGTAGAGGGCCTCCGGCTCCGCCACCACCGGTTCCTGGATCCGAATCCCCGCAATGCGGCGGGCGATCTCCCACGGCGCCCGCACCCGCACCAGCAGGGCGCGGTCGGCGAACTTCGGCGCCCGAATTTTCACCACCTCCACGTTGCCCAGTATGGCCCCCTCGGTATCCATCACCGTCACCACGTCCCCCTCGTGGATGGTTTCGGGCGGGAACTCGTAGGGGATGGTCACGATGGGATACTCGGGGTCCTTGCGGTAATCCACCAGCGTGATCGCCAGGCCGGGGCAGACGGCGATGCACTGTTCACAGCCGATACATTCATCGCCCACGTATTCGGGCAGCCCGCGAATGTCCTCCCCCTCAATGACGATGCACTTCTGCGGGCAGACCGTCGTGCACGGGTTGCAGGGGATTTCCTGCGAACAGTGGAGGACGGGGAAGACCCCCTCTTCTTTTTCGGGGATGTCCTCCCGCACCACCGCGCCGGGTCGGGATTTGAGGACTTCGGCAGTGCGGTACCATTCGGGCGGAATCTCCCCCACGTCCCGCCCCAGGGCGCGGGCGATCTCCAGCCCGCGGATGCGCCCGACGAACATCGCCGCCGACGCCTCGGCGATCTCCTCTGCATCCCCCGCCGCGTAGACCGGCAGGCCGAATTCCTGCGCCTTGCGGTAGAACTCGTCCACCGGGTCCAGCCCCACCGCGATGAGCACCGTATCGCAGGCGAAGGCCTTCTCCGTGCCGGGGATGGGTTGCCAGCGCTCGTCTATCTGGGCGATGGTCACCGACTCCACCTCCGTCTCGCCGTTGGCGCTGAGGATGGTGTGGGAGGTGTAGATGGGGACGCCCATACGCACCAGTTTGTCTTTGTGGACTTTGTAGCCGCCGCATTCGGAGAGGGCCTCGCAGAGCCCCACCACCTGGATGCCCGCCTGGAGGGCGTGGTAACCGACGATGAGCCCCACGTTCCCCCCGCCGACGATGAAGAGCCGCCGCGCCGCGCGCACCAGGTCCCGATTGACCAGCGTCTGGAAGGCCCCTGCGCCGTAGACCCCCGGCAGGGTGTTGCCGCGGAAGACCAGCGACTTCTCCCGCGCGCCCGTGGCGACCAGCAGGACGTGGGGCTGAACCAGGACGTAGCGCCCTTCCCGCAGCACGCCGACCTTCCGATCGGAGAAAACGGCCAGGGCAGTGCTGTTCAGCCAGACCTGGACGTTCTCGTACTGCCGGACCTCCTCTTCCAGTTTGACGGCGATGTCCGTCCCGCGCGTCCCGGCGTAGCAGGCGTCCACCGACCCGAAGAACTTATGGGTCTGGAGGACCAGTTTGCCGCCCAGGCGGTGCTTGTCGTCCACAATGAGCGTGCGCACCCCGGCCTTGCCCAGTTCAATAGCGGCCGAGAGCCCCGCTGGCCCCCCACCGATGATCAGACATTCCACCTCCACCGTCTCAATGGGGCGCATCTGGGGGACGCCCTGGACGTCGGGGAGGACGGGTTTCCCGTCCAGCGGTTCCACCCGCATCCCCGGCCGCACAAGGGTCATACAGGCCTTCACCGGGAGGCCGTCGGCGACCACGGTACACTGGGCGCATTGCCCGTTAGCGCAGAAGATGCCCTGGGGAGCACCGTCTTTGGGATGGTGGCCGAAAATGCGGACGCCGTTGGCGAAGAGGGCCGAGGCGATGGTTTCCCCTTCGCAGGCGGTCATTCCCTGCCCCTGCCAGAAGAAAGGGAATTCGGGCCGTCTCTCCACTGGCAGGATGGGGTGGCTAACAATGCGAAAATCGGCGGACATGTTCACCTCCGGAATCATCAGGGAAGACTCTCTGCAAGCCCCACAGCGCAGGGATATTGTATGACGAAAGGGACACTTGTCAAGCCAACAGGACGCCATTGGGCAGCAACTCGTCTCGCCTCTTTCACGGGCGCGCTGCTCTCCCAAAGGGATTTGCCGCACAAGCCCACGCCGCGCGCTGACAGGCAGAGGTGAAGTTCGGCGCGTGGCTAAACAGAATCCTCGCGCCCTCCGCGTTCCCGACGGTGGATATTTCCCGGGTAAATTGACAATGGCAAATTTTAAGTTATAAAACAAAAATTGGCGGCTGTGCCCTTTGAAAAGGC
>CAKZOY010000351.1 GCA_937138275.1 uncultured Chloroflexota bacterium | reverse complement strand
GTATGACTTTTTGAGACTTCGCCGGAAGGCGGTGATACGACTTTACGAGATTCAACAACCCAATCCCCAATACCCAATACCCATCCCCCCGTCCTACCCCCGCGTCTGCGCCAGATATTCTACCACTTCCCGGTACTTCTCCTCCGAGATCCGTCCGGCGTCCCGCAGGATGGAAAGCATTCGGGTGAGCGGCAGGACGGCATGCAACCGCACCCCGTGGCGGGCCAGGTCCTCCGCCCCGCCCTGTTCCCGGTCAATCAGCACCAGCACATCCCGCACCACCAGACCGGCCTCCTGCAGAGGGCCGATGGCCTCCAGTTTACTGTCGCCGCGGGTGATCAGGTCGTCCACCAGCAGGACCGTCTCGCCGGGGGCGAACGTCCCCTCAATCGGGCGCCGGGTGCCGTGCTCTTTGACCTCCCGGCGGGGGTAAATCAGGGGACGGTCCAACTCCAGCGCCAGCGCGGTGCCGATGGGAAGTCCGGCATACGGGACGGCGGCGATGCGGTCAAAAGTCAGATCGCGCGCCAGCGCAGCCATAGACCGGGCCACCTCCTGCAACAGCGACGGATGGCTCGCCAGCAAGCGCAAGTCAATGTAGATGGGGGACGTCAGCCCCGACTTCAGGGTGAAGGTGCCGAACTGGACGCATCCGGCGTCAAACAGGTGCAGGGCCAGTTGGGTGAGGGCCTGGTCCTGCGGCGCGGCGGGAGTCGTGGCGGGCATCGCCTGGAGCATCTCCACCCAGCGCTGAGCAGCGGCGCGGGCAGCCGCGGCGAAATCCGACCCGCTGGAGGCATAGAGCACCGCGCGGGAGACGTTGACGATGGGGCCGATGCCGGAAGCGGTCGGGCCGTAGCGGGCGGCCGCTTCCACATCTCCGCCCTGGGCCCCCAGGCCAGGGATGAGGAAGGGCAGGTCCGGGACGACCGCGCGCAGGCGGGCCAGTTCCTCCGGATACGTCGCGCCCACCACCAGGCCGCAGGCGCCGGGATGGGTCGCGTCCCACTCCTGCACCATCCGGGCGACGTCCTCATACAGCGGGCGGCCCCCCGTAGTCCGGTCCTGCACCTGTGGCGCGGTCGGGTTGGACGTGCGGGCCAGGATGAAGGCCCCGCGGTCCTCCCGCTCCAGGAACGGGCGCACCCCATCCAGCCCCAGGTAGGGGTTGACGGTGACCGCGTCGGCGCGCAGGACGTCAAAGGCGAAATGGGCGTACTGGGCCGCGGTATGGCCGATATCCCCGAATTTGCCGTCCAGGATGACAGGCACATCCCGCGGGACGGCCTCCAGAACAGCCTGCAGGGCCGAAAGCCCGGCCGTCCCGTGGGCCAGCCAGAAAGCCAGGTTGGGCTTGTAGGCGCATGCCAGGTTGGCGGTGGCCTCCACGATCCCCCGCCCGAAGGCCGCCAGCGGGTCTTTCGCCTGCCGCACGATTTCCGGCATCTGCTCCAGCACCGGGTCCAGGCCGACGCAGAGCCAGGACTGGCGGCGCTCCTGGGCATGGCGCAGTTTGCTCAGGAACGGTTTGTCGGTCATAGTTCGTACTCTCCGAATCAGATTTCGGAAGTCCCCGGCGCTCCGGAAGGTTGAGGTCTGATCCGCGGCCCTGCGGCTACCCGAAAGCCGACGCAGTGGGAGCGGTGGTCCCGGCGGGCCCGCTCGCGGACAAATGTCCGCGCGTCCTCGGCGTAGAAGTTCCAGGCACCGCCGCGGATGATAAACTCCTCCTCGTCGTACGGGGTGGCCGTCCATTCCCAGACGTTCCCGGCGCAGTCCATCAGGCCGTATGGGCTGGCCCCCTCCGGATAGACGCCGACGGGGGTGGTACTGCCGATGCCGCTCTCGCGCACATTTGCCCGCGCCGGGTCAAAGGACGGGCCCCAGGGGTAGATGCGCCCGTCCTCCCCGCGGGCGGCCTTTTCCCACTCCTCCTCGGTGGGTAGCCGCACCCCGGCCCAGGCGCAGTAGGCCATAGCGTCCTCCCAACTGACCAGTACTACTGGATGATTCGCCTTCCCCTCCGGATAGGTCCGGGTGACGGGGTCCCAGTTGTAGGGACGGGCCCATTCTTCGTCCACGTACGGAACCGGATACTGGGGGTTAGCGGCCAGGAAGCGGGCGTACTGGGCGTTGGTGACCGGGTAGCGGCTGATGCGGAAAGCCATTGTCATCACCGACCGGCGTTCTTCGCCGCAGGAGAACGGTCCCCCGGGGATTTCCACCATCTCATCCAGGTCCCGCGGGTCGCCTAAATAACCCAGGGCGGTCGCCGCCGAGAGCCGCTCCGTCACCGACGCGCCGGAATGGGGTTCCAGGACCCGCGCTAGCGAATCCACGTACCACTGGACGAGCCCCTGGTCCCGGATCGCCTCCACCGCGCTCCGCAGGCGGGTCGGGTCGTTGCTGACGAGGTCCGCCCAGCGCCGGGCCGGAAGGTCAACGGGGAGTTCCGTCCCCTCCGCGCCGGTGGTGCGGACCAGGAAGATGTAGGCGGCGATCTGCTCCCGGCTCAGCGCGGCAAACGGCGGGCCGATGCGCAGCATGCGCAGGAGCGACCGGTAGCGCAGGTACTTCTCCAGCAGCGTCCCCGTCTCGGTGGGCACCGGCGCGACCGGGCGCTGGACCTCCGTCCCCTCTCGCGCCGCGATCTCCAGGTCCTGGATGAGGACGGGATACTCCTGGAGGTCCCGGTAGAGGTCGCGGTAGCGGGTCTGGACCACCACCATTTTGGCCAGGAGCCCCGGCACCATCGCTTCCATCACTCCGGCCTGCTCCCGACGGCGGGCCAGGTCGGAGAGCAGGCGGAAGATGTTCAGCGCCCGTTTGACCACCCGCGGGTTCGGCTCCAGCCCGGCGGCGAAAATCGTCCGGCAGACTTCGTCCACCTCGGGTGCATGGTCGGCGATGAAAGAAAGAATCTGCTCTTCCTCCAGCGGGGGGAGGTAAAAGGGAATCTGGACCAGTTTATCCAGATAATCTCGTCCCTGGAAGGGGATGTCGCTCTCTGTACCGTACTGGCTCTGGACCACCCGCTCAATGATTTCCCGATCCGCGGCGATGATGAAGACGCATCCGGGCACGTCCAGGTAGAGTTTGATCGCCTCCAGAACCTCCACCGCGCGCGCCGGAAAGCAGCGGTCCAGGTCGTCCACGAAAAGGACCAGCAGGCCGTTGCGGGACCAGATGTATTCCCGCACCAGATGGGCGAAGCCGGCCTGGAACTCCTCCAGGAAGGAAAGACGGCGGCGGTGGATTTCCACCCGTTCCCGCCGGAACGCCTTGACCAGGTCCTCCGCCACAGAGATATTCCCCTGGGCCAGTTTCGCCAGTTCCACCAGGGTGGACGGTCCCGGGATAAAGGAGAGGCCCAGTTTCAGGGCCGCTCTTCCCGCGGCGGGCCAGTCCACCTGCAGGGAGCCCCATTCGGTGCGCTCCACGTCGGTGTAGAGGCGCATCCGCCAGTCCTCTATCTGCCGGGCGTCTTCCGGAGAGAACTCCTCCCCCTGCAGGGCGTTCAGGATATGGAGGAACAGTGCCCGCCAGAGGGCCGCCTCGTCCCGTTCGTACTGCCAGGCGTTGAACCAGACGACGCGGGCGCGGCGGTGGCTCAGGGTGCGCTGACCGGTCATTCGCTCGGCGATCAGGCGCATCAGACTGGTCTTTCCGCTCCCCCACGGCCCGAAAATGCCCACAGTGAGGGGGGTGTCGGCGGTGAGGATGATATCGGTCAGGATGTCGGCGTAATCGGAGAAGTTGAGCCGGTCTTCGCCGCGGGTCTGGATGGGATGGTCGGTCCAAAGTGGTCGCTGGGTCTCCATAGGCACCTCTGGGTCTGTAGAAATGATACCACAGAAGGGGAAGGGGGCAAGTATGCAAGGGGGCAAGGGGGCATACTGTTTGTAGTGCGCCACGGAGCGCAGCGGAGCGACGTTCCAGCCTGCACAGCAGGCTTATGTAGGGGCGACTTTCACAGTCGCCCCTACCGGAGAGTTCATCCTCCGGCGAGAAGGTCTTGCCGCCTCTGCTTCCTCACCTTAAGTTGACGCATATGGGGGCAAGGAGGGAACAGGCGCTTTGCGTATCCCTTGCTTTGTGATACAATGAACTTGCATGGGAGTCCCCGGCGGGTGTCAGAACCCGCAATCCAGAATGTACCGAGGAGTGATGCGCGATGAAGAACAAAGTGCCCGAACCCCTGATCTTTGAGATTTCCCGCCCCGGCCGCTGTGCCGTGGCGCTTCCGGAACTGGACGTTCCCCCGAGCGAATTGCCCCAGGAGTTTCTGCGGGAAGATTTGCCCCTTCCAGAGGTCAGTGAGGGGGACCTGATTCGCCACTACACCCGCCTTTCCCAGATGAACTACGCGGTGGACATCGGCTTCTACCCCCTGGGTTCCTGCACGATGAAATATAACCCCAAAATCAACGAGGAGATGGCCCGTCTGCCCGGCTTTGTCCATCTCCACCCCTACCAGGACGAGGAGACGGTCCAGGGGGCCCTGGCGCTGATGTTCTTCCTGCAGGAATTTCTGAAAGAGATCGGCGGTTTCGCCGCCGTCAGTCTGCAGCCGGCCGCGGGGGCGCATGGAGAATTGACCGGCGTGCTGATGATGCGCGCCTGGCAGTGCGACCGCGGGGAGTCCCAGCGCGACGTCATCCTGGTCCCCGATTCCGCCCACGGCACCAACCCCGCCACCACGACGATGAGCGGGCTGAAGGTGGTGGAAATTCCCTCCGACGACCGGGGCAACGTGGACCTGAAGGCCCTGGAGGCGGCCTGCCGGGAGCACGGCAGTCGGCTGGTGGGGATGATGCTGACCAACCCGAACACGCTGGGGCTATTTGACGAGCACCTGGAGGAAATCACCGCCCTCATCCACGAGCACGGCGGTCTGATGTACGGCGACGGGGCCAATATGAACGCTCTGCTGGGCATCGCCCGCCCCGGCGACCTGGGCTTTGACGTGCTCCACTACAACCTGCACAAGACTTTCAGCACTCCCCATGGCGGAGGAGGGCCGGGGTCCGGCCCGGTGGGCGTTTCGGCGACCCTCGCCGACTTCCTGCCCAGCCCCATTGTGGTCGTAGACCCGAAGCGCTCCACCGAGAACAGCCCGTTCTTCACGTTCTACAACCCGCCCAAGTCCATCGGACGGGTGAAGTCGTTTTACGGCCATTTCGGGGTGCTGGTGCGCGCCTACACCTACATCCGGATGATGGGGCCCGACGGATTGCGTCGCGTGGCGGAGGATGCCGTCCTGAACGCCAACTATCTGAAGTACCGAATCCAGCACGTCTACCGTGTCCCCTACAACCGCACCTGCATGCACGAGTTTGTCTGCGAAGGGCGCTTCCCGGACGCCCCCGACGTGCGGGCGCTGGATATTTCCAAGCGGCTGATAGACTTCGGGTTCCATCCGCCCACCAACTACTTCCCGCTCATCGTTCCCGATGCGCTGATGATTGAGCCGACGGAGACGGAGAGCAAGGAGACACTGGACGCCTTCGCTGATGCGCTGTTGCAGATTGCGGAGGAAGCACGGACGAATCCGCAACTGCTGCACGAGGCGCCGCATTATGCGCCGGTGCGGCGACTGGACGAGGTGCGGGCGGCAAAGGAACTGATTTTGCGCTACACGCGCTGAGCGAAAAGCCTTCCGGAGTCCCGGGCCTGCAGGGAAAAGCAGGTCGTGGAGGCAGTGAAGATGTCCCCACAAGCCCCACATCCCGGATAGGGCGACGGCTATGGAGGTCGCGCTGCGGGTAGGTAGTACTTTTTTCCTATTGACGGTCGTCCTTTTTAAGGTACAATGATGGTGGAACGGGTCCCCGCCCCCTGTTCCGTACAAGTGGTTACCCTCCTTTCGCAGGCCACGGCCTCCCTGCCCCGGGGAGGTCGTGGTCTGTTTATGGGCGGGCTTGTGCAGCAAATCCCTTTCGGGGAGCAGCGTGCCCGCCAAGTCAAAGAGAGAGTGGGGTTGTGGGGGCGGCTTCGCCGCCCCCACAACCCCACACCCCACCCCTTTCCCACACAGGGCGCATTACCGCGCAAGCCCTATGGACTGTCAACAGTTGTCTTCTCCTGTTAACCTGCTATAATTCCCCACAGGGCCGTGAAAGAACTGGCCCGTTTTTTACTCTCCCTTTGCCTGACCTGGAAAGGAGGTTCCAAATGCCTGTTGTACAGGCCTTCCTCAACCTCTCTACAGCGTTCGGCCTCTCCGCTTCGGCCGGGCTGAACGCCTACATCCCCCTGCTGGTCATCGCCCTGACGGACCGGCTCTCTGACGGCCTCATTGATCTGCAGGGGCCATGGGCCTGGCTGAGCAGCTGGTGGACCATCGGCGTAATGGCGGTGCTCCTGGTGGTTGAAATTCTGGCCGATAAAATCCCCGCCGTGGATACAGTCAATGACGTCGTCCAGACGGTCGTGCGTCCTGCTGCGGGGGCGATCCTTTTCGCCGCAACCACCCGCACCATCCAGTTGCATCCCGTCGTGGCGGCTATCTGCGGAGTCATCATCGCGGGCGGGGTGCATGCGGTCAAGGCAGGCGGGCGCCCTGTGGTCACCGCAACAACCGGTGGCACGGCCAACCCCATCGTCAGCACCATAGAGGACATCATCTCCACCGTTGTCTCCATCATCTCTGTTGTCGCGCCTTATCTGGTGCTGGCTGTACTGGTGATACTGGCCTCACTGCTGATATGGTGGATCGTTCGGCGAAGGTCCCGGAGGAGCGCGTGAGCATTCTGAAGACCACACTGGAAAACGGCCTGACCGTCCTGCTGAAAGAGGTCCACACCGCCCCGGTGACCAGTTTCTGGATATGGTACCGCGTGGGCAGCGGGCGGGAACACGTCGGCATCACCGGTATCTCCCACTGGGTGGAGCACATGCTCTTCAAGGGCACGCCGCGCTGGCCCAAGGGCACCGCCGATAAGGCCATCTCCCGCGAGGGCGGAATATGGAACGGCGCCACCTGGTACGATTTCACCACCTACTACGCCACGCTTCCGGCGGAGAAAATTGAACTGGAACTGGACATTGAGGCCGACCGGATGACGGGCGCGCTCTTTGAGGTGCAGGAGGTGGAGGCGGAGCGGACTGTCATCATCAGCGAGCGGCAGGGGGCGGAGAACGACCCGCTCTTTCTGCTGGGGGAGGAGGTGATGGCGGCCGCGTTCCGCGTCCATCCCTACGGCCATGAGACGCTGGGCCACATGTGCGACCTTCAGCAGATGACGCGGGATGACCTCTATCGGTTCTACAAAACCTACTACGTCCCCAACAACGCGCTGGCGGTGGCGGTGGGGGATTTTGAGGCCGGGCAGATGCTGGACCTCATCCGCCGCCATTTCGGTTCTATCCCCAGCGGACCTCTGCCCGGTACGGCTACGCCGGAAGAGCCGCCCCAGCGGGGCGAGCGCCGGGTAACAGTGGAAGGAGAGGGGAACACAGCGTACCTCTCCGTCGTATTCCACACCCCTCCGCCGGTCAGCGAGGACTTCCATCCTCTGGTCGTGCTGGATGCGGTCCTGAGCGGGGCCAGTGGGATGACCATCTTCGGCGGGGGAGGGACGAACAAGACTTCCCGCCTCTACCGCGCACTGGTGGATACCGAACTGGCAGCCGACGTTTCGGGCAGTTTGATCCCCACAGTGGACCCCTTCGTATACTCCATCACTGCCACGGTGCGGGCGGGCCGCACTCCCGCCGAAGTGGAGGAGCGGTTGTGGGCCGAACTGGAGCGGGTGACCCGTGAGCCGATTCTGGAGGAGGAACTGCAGAAAGCCATCCAGCAGGCCCGCGCCCAGTTTGCCTACTCCAGCGAATCGGTCACCGGGCAGGCGTTCTGGCTGGGGTGGAGCGAGATTTTCGCCGACTACACCTGGTTTGAGGCGTATCTGGACCACCTCCGCGCGGTGACGCCGGAGGATGTGCTGCGGGTGGCGCAGGCGTACCTGCGGCGCGCCAACGCGACGGTGGGGTGGTATGTGCCAGTGGAAGAGTAGACGTTGCTCGTGAGGGGATTTTTATGGAGGTTTTGGCGCTGGCAGCCGAAGGCTGCCAGCGCCAAAACCTTTTCACTCCTGGGAAAGGGGTGGGGTGTGGGGTTTGTGGGGGCGACGAAGCCGCCCCTACAAACCGTTGCTCTGGACGGGAGTCGGTGTTATATTATCACAGGGGAAGGGTGCAGGGACCGGTATAGAGATCACCCAGCCCTATCCCAAATTTATGCACAGAGGAGGCCGGAATGAGCACAGAAGCACTGGTCGGCCGATGGGCGCTGATCCTGGGCGCATCCAGCGGATTCGGCGCAGCGACAGCAAGGGCGCTGGCCCGTGCCGGGATGAACATCTTCGGTGTTCACCTGGACACCCGGGCAACCCTGGATCGGGTTCATCAGGTCATTGCCGACATTGAGGCTGCCGGGCGACGGGCGGTCTTCTTTAACACGAACGCGGCCGACGCCCGTAAGCGGGATCAGGTGCTGGAGCGCATCCAGGAAGCGATGGCGGGGGAAGAGCCGGGATACATCCATTTCGTCCTCCACTCGCTGGCCTTCGGTTCTTTGAAACCCTTCATTGCGGACGACCCTGCAGAGGCGATCACCGAGGAGCAGATGGATATGACTCTGCGGGTGATGGCCCACAGTCTGGTTTACTGGGTGCAGGGATTGGTCCGGCGGGGGCTGTTGGGGCCGGGGAGCCGGGTGTACGCCCTCTCCAGTGGGGGAGCCGATCGGGTTGTCGTTCCGTATGGCGCGGTCTCGGCGGCAAAGGCGGCGCTGGAGAGCCACGTGCGGCAACTGGCGCTGGAATTGGGCCCGCGCGGCATTGCGGTCAATTGCCTGCGCCCTGGCGTGGCGGACACCCCGGCGCTGCGGGCCATCCCCGGCCATGAACATTGGGTCCAGGAGGCCCTCCGGCGCAACCCCGGCGGGCGACTGACCACGCCGGAGGACGTGGCAGCGGTCCTGGTCGCTCTTGCCGACCCGGCAGTGACCTGGATCAGCGGCGCGGTCATTCCGGTGGATGGAGGGGAGTTTATTGTAGGATGATCTTGCTCTGTTGGAATAATTGGGCGGAATGCGGCTGAAAAACCGAGAGAGGCGTTCCGGGTGGTCATCCGAAAGAAGGCGATGCATTTTGCCTCCTGCCCCCGCCATCGTATCACGCCTTCTGGCAAAGTCTCAAAAACTCATACCACCTCTACGGGTTGAATCCGGCTTTGACTTCAGAAGGATGCAATCTTCTGGAGGGCTGACGTTTCCCCACTCCTTACTCCCCGCGAGACCTTTGGCGCTGGCGGCCGAAGGCCGCCAGCGCCAAAACCCATACAAAAATCTCCCCTCTCCATCGTCTTTGTGCCGGAAGAACAAACTGGGAAATTCACCGAAATATTTCGTTCCCCCTCTTCAACTTTTCGGAATCCCTATATGTGCCTCCGCTCCCCTGCGAATTCCCCACTCCTGGGGGGATAGAGCGAGAGCATAACTGCTGCCGTCAGTCCCGGATTCCGAAACCTTAAAGTCGTGAAGGTTTTAAGGTTCTTGTGGGCAAAGCGGGTTGCCTCTATTCGCCTTTCTGATAAAATTGCCCTTGGACACCGTATCACCCATCAAGCCCCACAGACCTGCATCTTCTAAAATCCGTTATTGCCGCCACAGGTCTGAAATCCGCAAATTCTGTTTTCCTGGGCAATTTTATGACGATGGATGCGAAACGCATCTGGCAGGCCGCGTTAGGCGAGCTTCAACTGGAACTGACACGAGCCACTTTTGAGACCTGGCTGCGGGATACTCATCTGGTGGCATATGAGGACGGCGTCTTTGTCGTTGGAGTCGCCAATACCTACGCGCGCGATTGGTTGGAGAGTCGGTTGCGGTCTGTCGTCGCCCGGGTCCTCACTCGTCTCGCCGGGCGGACGGCTTCTGTGCGGTTTGTGGTCTGGGAAAGTGAGAAATCCGAGCCTGAGGCGCCTCCCTTGCCATTGCTAAGCGGAAAACTCGCGGAGTCCTCCCGGATAGCCGAGCGAACAAACGGGTCTTTCAATCCCCGGTACACCTTTGACTCGTTCATTGTTGGGCCGGGGAATCGTCTGGCCCATGCTGCCTGTATGGCGGTTGCTGAACATCCGACCCGGGCCTTCAATCCCCTGTTTATCTATGGGGGGGTAGGCTTGGGGAAAACTCATCTCCTCCATGCCATTGGCCATGTCTGTAAAGCGAATGGACTGCACACCCTGTACGTCTCCGCCGAGACTTTCACCAACGACCTGATAGAGGCGATCCGCCATCAGGCTACCGGAGCATTCCGGGAAACCTACCGGACGGTGGACATTTTGCTGGTGGACGATGTCCAGTTCATCGCGGGTAAGGAGTCCACCCAGGAGGAGTTTTTCCACACGTTCAACGCGCTTCATGGGAATGGTGCCCAGATCGTGATTTCGTCCGACCGACCCCCTCGGGCAATGGCGACGCTGGAGGAACGGTTGCGCTCCCGGTTTGAGTGGGGTTTGATTGTGGACATTCAGCCGCCCGACCTGGAGACGCGTATCGCCATTCTGCGCCGGAAAATCGCCGAAACGGGTATCCAGGTCCCTGATGAGATTTGTTTCCTCATTGCGGAGAGATTCCAGAGCAACGTTCGGGAATTGGAAGGGGCGTTAAACCGAGTGGTTGCGCTGGCGACGCTGACCCCCCAGCCTCTTACCGTTGATCTGGCACTGCGGGTGCTGGAAGATATGGTTGCCTCTGTGCGCCCCCAGGTCACTCCAGAGATTATTCTTCAAACGGTGGCCGATTTCTACGGTCTGAGCGTGGATGCCCTGACCGGAACCAGCCGTCGCCAAGAAGTGGTCCGTCCGCGTCAAGTCGCTTGCTATCTCTTGCGGCAGGAGGCCGATGCCTCTCTGACCCAGATCGGGCAGTGGCTGGGCGGACGGGATCATACTACCGTGTTGCATGCCTGCGAACGGATTACTGCAGCGCTGGAGGAAGATAATGCTCTTCGGCGCGAAATCCAGGCTATCCGGGAAAGATTGCAGCGTGAACCCCCGGTAAAAGAGAGAACTCGCCTTCCGGCAGCGGCCAGAGGGTGAAAAATATCTTCGGCTTGCGCGATAACTCACCCTGTATGCCTGTATGAGGTGTTGAATCTCGTCAAGTCGTATCACGGCCTTCTGGCAAAGTCTCAAAAAGTCGTACCACCTCTACGGGTTGAATCTGGCTGGGGATTCCAGAGGAGGGCAACTCTCCAGAGGGTTGATTTTCCCCTCCCCCCTACCCCCCTCCCCATTGAGGGCGGACGGATCGTCCGCCCTCAACGGGGAGGGGGGATGAAAATGGGGTTTTTGGGGCGGCGGCGAAGCCGCCGCCCCAAAAACCCCTCTCTTCCCCCCTCTCCCCCGCCCGCAGGGCAAGGGGGAGAGGGGGGCAAGGGGGGTGAGGGGGATAAAGGGAGTCCCAGTCAACAAAGAAAACTCGGAATGAACGGTCCGACTCCCACCCGGGCAAGGTGGGGGATACGAGTGTGTGAGACTTTGTTAAAGACCGGGGGATACGACTTTATGAGAATCAACAGAGGGAAGGGCAATCTTTCCTTAACTGCTTGTGGCGCACCGTTCCCACGAAGTAACTGTTCAGGCTATTGTCCTTCAGCGATTGTTGTAAATGGACAAATTATTCCAGCAATACCAGGAATCACCTGTTGGCGGATATTAGCGCCCCCTCATCCCCCCAGCCCCCTTCTCCCCCGCCGCGGCGGGGGAGAAGGGGGAGAAAAATAAAGGTTTTGGCGCTGGCGGCCGAAGGCCGCCAGCGCCAAAACCCCCGTAAGGGCAAGGCTTGTCCTTGCCCTTTCCTCCCCGTGCGGCCGTAGGGGCAGACGATCCGTAAACGCAATTGGTATAACTTGCCATAGAATTGAAATGCACCCTTTGCCCCGCAGCCCCCTTGTCTTCCCTCAGCACTTGCATTATAATAACAGCAGGCCCCTGTAGCTCAGCAGGATAGAGCAGGAACCTCCTAAGTTCTTGGTCGCGCGTTCGAGTCGCGCCAGGGGCACACAGCCCGATCTGTGGGCAGGAGGGAATACCCATCCACAAAACCGCTGGTCCCGATGAAGGGGCAGAGAAGCGGCGCCTGCGCCGGGAGTTCTGCTCCCTGCGGGAGTGTCTTCCTCCGGAGGACGTGGAGGCCGCCTCAGGAGCGATCTGTCGCCACCTGGTCGCCTGGCCCACGTTGCATGCCGCCCGCATCGTGATGGCCTACCTGGCCTTCCGCAACGAGCCGGCCCTGGATTTCCTCTTTGCGACACTGCCCCATATCCAGTGGACACTTCCGCGCCTAGAGGGAAGCAACCTGGTCGTCCATCCCTATGACCCGGCCCGATTGGTGCGGCATCCCTTTGGGATGCTGGAACCGGCGCCGGACCTACCGCTCATTGATCCGACTGCGCTGGATATTGTACTGGTCCCCGGTGTGGCCTTTGACCGGAGGGGCGGACGGCTGGGGTTTGGGGGCGGTTTCTACGACCGTTTCTTGCCCACCACCCCTGCCCTGCGCGTCGGAGTGACCTACGATTCCTGTCTGGTGGACGAACTCCCCTGCAATCAGGCTGACCAGCGGATGGATTGGATTGTCACGCCTCAGGGATTGCTGGAGGTGCGGCGAGGGGAGGGGATGTTGGACGGTTGCGGTTTTTGCGAATGGTAGTACAATACGGGCAGCCGCCGCCCTACGGCTACCCTCAAGCCCCGCCACCACGGTTATTCGGCCCGTAACCAGATCGCCCAGAGCAGAGGTGCCCAGGGCGGTGAAGGAATGGCGAAGGCGGGTATCACCATCGGCTGGATAACCCTCGGCATCTGGGCCTTGGGAATCTGCGTTGCTCTTATCTTCGGCGTTGCGGTCCCCGGTGGGCTGGCCAGTTGTAGCCTCTGCGCCGAACTGGAGACTATCCTCCAGGGATATTGATGAGTCCTTATCCAAAGGAGCACTATGGAGGAACAACCCATAACCAGCGAGTATCCGGAACAACCGATTTCTTATGAGGGGGCGCCGCCGGAGAAGAAATCCCGCACTGGCCTGATTATCGGCATTGTCGTAGGGGTACTGCTCCTGCTTTGCTGCTGCTGCATAATCATCCTGGTTCTTCTCGCTACCCAGACAGAAGTACTGCAGGATCTCTTTGGCTGGCTTTTACGGTTTTCCGCACTGATTTAGCAGAAGCGCAAGGGAAAGCATCAGAATCCCACAGAAACACACGGATTTTTCCGTGAAACCCCGTGTGTTTCTGTGATTCCTTTGACCTCTCCGATGAAAGTTCCGGAGTCGGTAGAGACCGTTCTCCAGAATTTGCCCGCGCGTCCCGGCGTCTACCTGATGCGGGACGCGGAAGGACGGGTCCTTTACGTCGGCAAGGCCGTCAACCTCCATAGCCGGGTCCAATCCTATTTCACCCCCTCCGCCCAGGAAAACCCCAAAATCCGACGGCTCGTCGCCGAAGTGGCCTCCCTGGAGTTCATCGTCACCGACAGCGAACTGGAAGCGCTAATCTTAGAGGCCAATCTCATCAAGGCCCACCGCCCGCGCTTCAACGTCCGTCTGCGGGACGATAAACGCTACCCCTACATCAAAATCACCTGGGCCGACCCGTTCCCGAAAGTTCTGATCACCCGCCGTATTGAGCGAGACGGCAGCCGCTACTTCGGTCCCTTCACCTCCGCCAATGCCGTCCGCGAGACCCTGGACCTCCTGCGCCGCACTTTCCCGTACCTGACCTGCAACCGGGAAATCACCGGCAAGGACGCGCGCGCCTGCCTCTACTACGATATGAAACTCTGCCTGGGCCCCTGTATCGGGGCGGTGAGCCAGGAGGAGTACCGCGCGATGATCGCCGGCCTCATTCGCTTCCTGGAGGGCCGCAGCGAGGAAGTCCTGGCCGACCTGGAGGCCCGGATGCGGGCTGCGGCTGAACGCCTGGACTTTGAGCAGGCCGCCCGCCTGCGGGACCAACTCATCGCCGCCCGGCAGATCGTGGAACGACAGAAAATCGTCGCCGCCACCGGCAGTGACCAGGACATCATCGCCTTCGCCCGGGACGACGGCAACGCCTGCGTCCAGGTCTTCTTCATCCGGGACGGCAAACTCCTGGGTCGCGAGTACTTCCTTCTGGAGGGCGCCGAGGCGGAGAACGACCGGGAAGTGCTGACCGCTTTTCTCAAGCAGTTCTACGAAGAGGCCGCCTATGTCCCGCCGGAGGTCCTCCTGCCCGATGAAGTGGAAGAGGCCCAGGTCATAGAGGACTGGCTGCGCTCCAAGCGCGGCACCAAAGTGGTCCTGCGGGTGCCCCGTCGCGGGCGCGGGCGAGACCTGCTGCGGATGGCTGCCGAGAACGCCGCCCAGATGTTGGCGACCGTCCGCGCCCAGTGGGAGGCCGACACCCTCCGCCAGGAGCAGGCGCTGGAGGAACTCCGTCAGGCCCTGAATTTGCCCACCCGTCCCGCCCGCATTGAGGGCTACGACATCTCCACCACTCAGGGGACCGAACCGACGGCGAGTATGGTCGTCTTTGTTCAGGGCGTGCCCCGCAAATCGGAGTACCGCCGCTTCGCCCTACGGACGCTGGAGAAGCCGGACGACTATGCCGGGATGCGGGAGGTCCTCACCCGCCGTCTGGAGCGCTGGCGCATCGCCACCTCCGGTGAACTGACCGGCGCGCGGGAGACGAAGTCCTGGGCCCTCCTGCCCGACCTGATCATCGTGGACGGCGGAAAGGGCCAGTTGGGCGTCGCTCTGGAAGTACTGGATTCTTTCGGACTGCGGGACCGGATCGCCGTGGCTGCGCTGGCGAAGGAAGAAGAGGCGCTTTTCCTGCCCGGTCGGGATGAGCCCCTGCGCCTGCCGGAGAGTTCCCCCGGCCTGCTGCTCCTGCGCCACCTGCGGGACGAGGCCCATCGTTTCGCCGTTACCTATCACCGGCTGCGCCGGGAGCGGGTCGGGATGGCGACCGAACTGGAGAACATTCCCGGCGTGGGGCCGGCCCGCCGCCGCGTCCTCCTCAAGACCTTCGGCTCCCTGGAGCGCATCCGCGCCGCCACCGTGGACGAACTCGCCGCCGTCCCCGGCATCCCTCGCTCCGTCGCCGAAGCGATCAAAGAGTACCTGGGATAGTGGGAAGCAGGAAGCGGGAAGTGGGAAG
>CAKZOY010000350.1 GCA_937138275.1 uncultured Chloroflexota bacterium | reverse complement strand
GGACGATCAGGTTCATCACTACCCATCGGAGTGACCACCCACGAGCCGAACCGCAGTTTATTTTCAGACCAGAGACATAGAGGGCACAGGGTTTTTTTGTGTGTTCACGGATGGGGATGCCTCCCCGTGGCCCCGGAAGTCTCCCTCTGCGCGCTCTGCGACTCTGGGGTGATAAAGTTAGCGCTTATGGGATGAAATGAAAAGTCCCCCGATTCAGAAGTGTCAGAACAAGGAAGGGTGAGATGAGCACCGGTTCTATTCTGGTGGCACTGGCAATGGCCCTTGTCGTTGGCGCGTATCTCCTGCGGCCGTTCCGTCGGCAGGCCGATCCGGACCGGACCGTGGAGTTCTGGGTGGCCCGCGCGCGGGCCGGTCGGCGGGCGGAGGCGATGGTGGCGGAACCGTCGGAGGAAGAGGTGAATTTCTGCCCCCGCTGCGGGCGACGGGTCGGGCCGGAGGACCGTTTCTGCGCCCGCTGCGGGGCGCCGCTGCGCGGAGGTGGGGAATGAGGCGATTCCTGCGGGCCATCGGGCTGCTTGCGCTGGCCCTGCTCCTGGCGGCCTGGACTCCCGCCCAGCAGGGAGAAACAACCGACGACCCCTCGGCGGTGACCGTCAGCCAACTTCATATTTTCCTGCGCCGGGCGGGCGACCGCCTGCAGGTGCACGAATACTACCTGGTCGGCAACTCCAGCGACCGGACCTACATCGGGCGGGAGGACCCCAGCACAGGCCAGCGGCTGACACTGGTCTTTTCCCTGCCCGCGGGGGCGGCAAACCTGACGGTGGATGAGGAGATGGAGGGGCGGTTTGTCCTGCTCCCTGAGGGCATCGCGGATACAGAGTCCGTGCCGCCGGGTATGGCGACGGTGGATATCTCCTTCCAGTACGACATCCCCTACCAGGAGGGGATGGAGGTGGTGCGGACGTTTCCGGTGCCGGTCGCATCGGTGGTGTTGCTGGTAATGGGGGAGGACCTGGCCCTGGAGGGCCGCGCGCTCACCTCCCAGGGCGCCTTGCAGACCCCGCAGGGGATGGCGCTGGCCTACACGGCGGGTCCCATCCCGACGGACCAGTCCCTCTCGTTCCGGGTTCTGGAGGCACCGGCCGCTCCGGTTGCACCTTCTACCGCCGGGGGCAGGCCCGTTCGTAACCCCACGGTGGAGATTGTGATTGGGCTGGTCGCGCTGGCGGCAGCGGGAGGCGTGGCCTATGCGCTGAGCCGGCCCCCATCTCCGGGGCCGGTTCCGCCGTCGGTACGGCCGCTGGTGGAAGCCATCGCCGCGCTGGATGCCGATTACGAGGCCGGGCGGATCGGGGAGAAGGAATACCAACGCCAGCGGGAGGCCCTGAAGCGCCAGGCGCGGGAGAGGATGAGGGGATAATGTATGATAGAAGTTCACGACCTGACCCGCTCTTTTGGCCCCCATATCGCACTGGACGGGGTGAACCTGTCTGTAGAGGCAGGGGAGTTCGTGACGCTGGTGGGGCCCAACGGCGCCGGAAAGACGACACTCCTGCGCATCCTGGCGACGTTGCTCCGCCCCACCTCCGGCACGGTGCGCATCGCCGGGCTGGACCCCGCCCGCGATGGGGCAGAGGTGCGTCGGCGGATTGGCTTCCTATCCCATCGCACGCTGCTCTACGAGGACCTGAGCGCCGAACAGAACCTGCGCTTCTACGCCCGCCTCTACGGCCTGCCCGATGCCGCGCCCCGCATAGATGAACTTCTGGAGCGGGTGGGACTGGCCCACCGCCGCCACGACCTGGTGCGTACGTTCTCGCGTGGGATGCAACAGCGTCTGGCGGTGGCGCGCGCGGTTCTCCACCGCCCATCTGTCCTTCTGCTGGACGAACCCTATACCGGCCTGGACCCGCAGGCCACGGAGGCGCTGAGCGCGCTGCTGACCGGGCTGGCAGGGGAAGGATGTACCATCCTGCTGACCACCCACGACCTGGAGCGGGGGCTGGCAATGGGCAATCGGATTGTCGTCCTATCCCGCGGCAGAGTGGTATACAATGTCCCCGCCGAGAACCTGGACCCCGCCACTTTCCCCGAGATTTACCACCGATTGACAGGATAACCGATAGCGCCCGACCTTCCCACTTTTTTCATCGCGCCTTCAAAAAATTTCCATCCGCTCCGGGTAGGATAGAAGTAAAGTACAACAGACAACAGTTTAACATGCCCCCAGGGGCACTATTATGAAAACAGCGTCCTGGATACTACGAGCCGGTAGTCACTCCGGTGAGTGGTGATTCTGGGCAAATGCCCCCTCACCCCCCTTGGTCCCCCCTCTCCCTCTGCCCTGCGGGCGGGGGAGAGGGGTTTCGGGGCGGGCGGCCGAAGGCCGCCCGCCCCAATTCATTTTCAGGGCAATCGCACAGCCAAAAACGCTCATTCTAACGCAAATTTAATAGACATCTATTGACTTAATCGGGCAGGTGTGGTATAATCTTAAGCGGTGAAGAGTGCAATATCCCTCCAGCAAGGAGGCGCCTATGTACGAAAACCTGGTTTATCTGGATAACGCCGCCGCCACCCGCCTGGATGAGCGGGTGCTGGAGGCGATGACCCCGTTTTTTTTTGACATCTACGCCGTCGCCACCTCCCAGTTCGGCTACTCCATCGGCCTGGATGCCCGCGAGGCGCTGGATAACGCCCGCACCCGGATCGCGGCCGCCCTGGGCGCCAGCCCCGATGAGTTCATCTTCACCTCCGGCGACACCGAATCCACCAATCTGGCGATCAAGGGTGTAGCGCTGGCCCTGGGCGAGAAGAAAGGCCGCCACATCATCACCTCGCCAATTGAGGATTTCCCCGTCCTCCACTCCGTCCGCGCGCTGGAGCGCCAGGGCTTCCGGGTCACTTACGTCAAAGTGGACGAGACCGGACGGGTAGACCTGGACCATCTGCGGGACTCCATCACCCCGGAGACGATTCTGGTCTCCGTCCAGACCGCCAACCAGGAGATCGGCACCCTGCAGGACATTCAGGCTATCGGCGAGATCTGCCGGGAGAAGGGAGTGGTCTTCCACACCGACGCCACGCAGAGTTTCACCCGCGTGCCGCTGGACGTCCGGGAAATCCCGGTGGACCTGGTGACCGTCTCCGCGCACACCATCCACGGGCCCAAGGGCATCGGCGGGCTGTATATCCGCAAGGGGACGCCCATCCGGAAGTGGGTGGACGGCGGGTTCCAGGAATTTGACCTCCGCCCCGGCGTGGAGAACATCCCCGGAGCGGTGGGGTTTGCAAAGGCGGTGGAACTGGTCACCCCGGAGGAGACGGCACGCCTGCAAGCAATGCGCGACCGTCTCCTGGAGCGATTGTTGAATGAAGTTCCCCACACCCGGCTGAACGGTCATCCAGTCCACCGCCTGCCCCACAACGCCAATGTCTCCTTCCAGTTCATTGAGGGAGAGTCGCTGCTGCTGCACCTGGATATGCGGGGCTTCGCCGTCAGCACCGGTTCGGCCTGCTTCAGCCGCTCGCTGGAGGCCAGCCACGTTATCCTGGGCATCGGCGGCGACCACGAGCGGGCCCACGGCTCCGTCCGCTTCACCTTCGGCCGCTACAACAAGGAAGGAGACGTGGACCGGGTGGTGGAGGCCGTCGCGGAGATTGTACGAGAACTGCGGCGGATTAGTCCGTTGGGGAAGGAGTAAGTCGTATCACGATCTTTTGGCAAAGTCTCAAAAAGTCATAC
>CAKZOY010000349.1 GCA_937138275.1 uncultured Chloroflexota bacterium | reverse complement strand
AGTTTGTCATTATAATTTAGAATCTGCCATTGTCAATCTATTCAGCCTCCGCCCGACGCGAAACCGTCGGGCTCAAAGCGAAAGCCCCCCTCGGGGCTGTTCGTAGTGAGCCACGAAGCGCAGCGGAGTGGCGTTATGCGCTGCTCCGCGGCGCTCTGTAGCGCACTACGAACTGCGAACGCTACAGGAGTTTTTTACGCCTCCTTCAGCCCGGTCATCGCCACGCTGCGGATGAAGTAGCGCTGGAAGAGGAAGAAGATGAGGATAATGGGCAGGCTGTTGAAAATAGACCCGGCCAGGACAATGGAGTAGAGGGTGTAGAACTCTCCTTTGAACCACTGAAGGCCGATGGGCAGGGTGAAGTTCTCTGGGGAGCGCAGGACGATGAGCGGCCACATAAACTCGTTCCACGTGCCCTGGAAGGTGAACAGGGCCAGCGTGATCAGCGCCGTCTGGCTAACGGGCAGGACGATGCGGAAGAAGATGCCGAACCGCCCGGCCCCGTCCATAAATGCCGCCTCCTCCAGTTCCTTCGGCAGACTCTTGTAGAACTGGGTCATCATAAAGAGACCGAAAGCATCCACGATGCCCGGCAGAATCAGCGCTCCCAGGTTGTTCAGCAGGCCGAAGCCGGTGGGAATCTCTATCCCTGCGATGGTCAGGTTCCGGATAACCCCCGGGCCGATGATCAGGAATTTCGGGATCAGGAGCACCTGCCCTGGGACCATCATGGAGAAGAGGGTCAGGGTGAAGAGCAGGTTGCGCCCCGGGAAGCGCAGGCGAGCAAACGCATAGCCACCCATCGCACAAAACAGGGTGCGGATCACCGTCAGCGTGATGGAGATCATCGTGCTGTTGAGCAGCCAGCGCGGGAAGAGTTCAAACTGGGTCAGAACGGTCCGGTAGTTTTCCAGCGTGAACGGAACGGGCCAGAAGTAGGGGGGATCGTACGCGTTGGCCACCGGTTTCAGGGAGTAGACCACCGAGACCCAGAAGGGGAAGATACTGATGATTGTCCAGATGATCAACACCGCGTAGAACAACGGCTTTTTGGCCTGGTCCCACAGGGCCAGCAAGTTATCCGCTGTTGCAGCGCGCGAGCGTTTCAAAGCGATAGGGGTCATCTGTTACCTCCTATTCCTCCCGGGATTCAATGAAGCGCCGCTGGATGAGGACGACGACCAGAATCATCAGGGCCAGGATGAAAGAAACCGCAGCCGCCAACCCCATGCGGATGTTCGTACTGCCGAACGCCCACTTGTAGATGAGGTAGGCGATGGTCGTTGTGGCCCCCAGCGGTCCGCCTGCGGTCATCACGTAAATCTGGTCAAAGACCTGGAAGCAGCCGATGACCCCCATCGTCACGACAAAAAATATGGCGGGACGGAGCGCGGGAACGGTAACGTATCGGAAAATCTGGAAGCGGTTCGCTCCATCCACCTCGGCGGCCTCATACAGCGCCACGGGGATGTCCTGCAGCGCGGCCAGGAAAATCAGCATCATCGTGCCGATGGTGGACCAGATGTTGACCATCATAATTGTGGGCAGTGCGTAGGTGGGATTGTTGAGCCAGTCAACCTTCATGTTGAAAATCTGGTTGACGATCCCGATCTTGCTGAAGAGCCAGATAAAGATCAGCGAAATGACCACCGACGACGTGACCGAGGGGACGTAGAAGGCCGTGCGGAAGAAACGGCGCAGGCGAATCTTTTGGTCCAAGGCGAAGGCGATGATCAGGGAGAGGACGGTCTGGGTGGGGACGACGATGGCGACGTATTTCAGGGTGTTGGGCAGGGCGTACTGATAGAACTCCTTATCTCGCAACACCCGGATATACTGGCTCAGGCCGACCCACTTCGGGGGGCTGAAGAGATTGTAATCGGTAAAAGAGAGGTAGAAGGCCCAACCGATGGAGAAGACGACGAAGATGGAGAAGATGAAAATCCATGGAGCCAGGAAGATGTAGGCGGTGAGCCACTCCGAGAGTTTGCGCCGCAGGGATGCGCTCATCATCTGCTCCTTTCTGGATAGAGGGTGTCCGGCACGAAGTGCCGGACACCCTGTGGCCCCGGCGGATGCGCCTACTTGCCTATGATTGCCCGCAGTTCCTGCGCGGCCTGCTGGAAGGACTCCGCCGGATCCTGCCCCTTCAGGTAGATGCGCTCCAGGGCCTGGCCCATCTTCTCGTTCACATCCGACCCGTAGAGGCCCCACATGAAGGGGGTGGCCCCGTTGGCGCCGCGGAAGATGGTTGCCGATTCGGGATGGTCCTTGAAGTACGGATGGTCCACCAGTGCCGCGCGGGAAGGCAGGGCAAACCCGCTCTCCAGCACCATCGTCTGGCTGGCCTCGTTGGTGATGAACTCAATCACCTTCCAGGCCGCCTCGGGGTTCTTGGCGTTGCGGGAAATCACGTAGGCGACGGTGAAGACCAGGTTGCCGTAGCCCTTCGGCCCCTTGGGCGGGAGCACCGCGCTGTACTTGAGGTCCGGGAACTGCTGGTTCAGGTAGGGAATCAGCCAGCCGCCCTCGTAGACCATAGCGAAGTTGCCCTTGCCGAAGGCCGTCCCCTGCCAGCCCTCACCGACGTCGCTGGGCAGCGCACCGCTCTTGTCAAAATAGAACCCGGTGTAGAATTTCGCCGCCTCCACCACCTCCGGGCGATCCAGCAGCGTATCCGAGAAGTCCTCGGTCATAATGCGGCCGCCGTTCTGGAAGACGAAAATGGGGAAGCGACCCGGGTCGGCCGGAACGCCCAGCCCGTAGATGTTCTGGTCGGGGTTGCTCAGCGCCTGCGCCGCCGCCTTCAGGTCGTCCCAGGTCCAGTTGTCGGTGGGGTAGGCCAGCCCGGCCTGATCAAACAGACCCTTGTTGTAGAAGAGAGCCAGGGTGTTGAAGTCCTTGGGGATACCGTAGGTCTTCCCCTCGTAGGTGAAGGCGTCAATCAGGCTGGGAATGAAGGCATCGCGGCTCGTGCCGGTGGAGGCCATCAGGTCGTCCAGCGGCAGCAGTACCCCCTCCTTGGCGAAGAACGGGAACTGGAAGATGTCCATGTAGTAGATGTCGGGCTCCTCACCGGCGCCGACCAGGGTCTTGATGGCCTGCCAGTAGTCGCCGGTGATGGGCTCGTACTTGACGACGATGTCGGGGTTCTCCACGCTGAAGCGGTAGAGGATGGACTCCAGCAGCGCCGTTTCCTGGGGGTTGGCGGCCCAGCCGGAGAGCCGCACCGTGACCCGCTCCCGTGGGACCTCCACGGTTCTCTCCACGGTCACCTGCTTCTCCACGGGGACAGTAACGGTCACCGTCTGCGGGGCGCAGGCGGCAAGCACCAGACCAGCCACCACAACCAGAGCGAGCAGAGCAAAGATTTTGCGGGACATTGTACCTCCTCCTGAAAATTTTGGGAAATCAAAGTAAGGATTCAATCTTTGGAGAACGAAGCCTGTCTTCCCTGTGCATCACCTCCTTCCCTGTCTTGCGTTTCTCTGTGCTTCGGCGGTGAATACTACCGGAAGATTTCCACGGGAATGCGCTCACCGCGCCACCGGACGGAAAACGCAAGGCGCTTCCAGTGGGGTGGGAGCGCAGGATGGAACTCCACATTCTCCTCCTGGACCCGCAGTCCGGCGAAGCCGAAGACCACCGCCTGCCACACTCCCCCGGCTGTGGCGGCGTGGACCCCGTGATCGGCGTTGCCGCGCAGGTCATGCAGGTCGGTGAGGGCTGCGTGGATGAAGTGCTTGTAGGCCCGTTCCACCTCCCCCAGGCGGGCCGCCAGCGCCGCTTGCACCGCCGGTCCCAGCGACGAACCGTACGAAAGGTCCGTGCGCGGCGTGTAGTATTCCCAGTTGCGCCGCAACGTCTCTTCATCGCATTGGTCCTGCAACAGATAGAGGAGCATCAGGACGTCGGGCTGTTTCAGGACCTGATACTTCTGGGTCTCCTCTATGCCCAGGAGGAACTGCACCGAATGGCGTCGTGGCTCCATCGCGGCCAGGTCCAGGTCCTCCAGGTCAAAGAACCCCTCAAATTGCTCTATCAGCCCGCTTTCGGGGTCGTGGGGGATGTGGATGCAGCCGATGATGTCGGCCCAGCGGTTCAGGCGTTCCTCCGCCAGGTTCAGGCGGAGTTCCAGTTCGGCGGCCTTTTCGGGATACGTCCGGCGCAGCCAGGAGAGCACCTCCAGCGCCGCCCGCAGGTTCCAGCGGGCCATCTCGTTGGTATAAGCGTTGTTGTGCACGTGCTCGTGGTACTCGTCCGGGCCGATGACGTCCCGAATCTCGTATACGCCCCGCTCCGCGTTCCAGGTGACCCGCGAGGCCCAGAAGCGGGCCGTATCCAGAAGAATCTCCGCGCCATAATCCCGCATAAAGGCGTCGTCGCCGGTGACGCGCCAGTATTGCACCACCGCATAGGCCACGTCGGCGGTGATGTGGTCCTCAATGTCGCCGCACCAGATGCGCACCAGGTCACCGGTAGGGCCGGGTACCCAGCGGGGAGTGGTCTCGTCGCCGGTGTCGGCGGACTCCCAGGCGTACATCGCGCCCTCGTATCCGGCCTGCTGGGCCTTGCGGCGCGCACCAGGCAGGGTGTGGTAGCGGTACATCAGCAGATGGCGGGCGATCTCCGGACGGGTCCAGATGAAAAAAGGGAGGATGAACGTATCCGTGTCCCAGAAAACGTGCCCCCGGTAGCCGAAGCCGCTCAGCGTTCGGGCGGGGATGCTCACCCGGTCGTCGTGGCGAGGCGCGGCGGCCAGCAACTGGAAGAGGTTATAGCGCACCGCCAGGTCGGCCTCGTCGTCCCCCTCAATGACGATGTTGCACTCGGCCCATTCCTGTGTCCAGGCAGCAGCGCTGGCGGCGCGCAGGGCCTCGTAGCCGACTTCCACCGCCCGATGGAGCGCCTCCTGCGCGGCCTGCCGAACGTCGGGAACCTCGCGGCTGGTGAAGACGGCGACCAGTTTCTCCGCTCGCAGCGCCTCTCCCGGCCGAGCATCGGTCCGGGCGACGACGGTCGGAATGTTGTGGCAGTCCATAAAGCCGTACGTGACCTCTCCGGAGGTGGAGAGGGTCAGATGGGTTGCTATGCAGGCCTCTATTCCCGACTGGCGGGTGCGCAAGCGGAGGTACACCCTCTGCGGGTCCAGGGCATCCTGGTCCAGGTGTTGCCAGTGGTACAGTTCCGGGTTGAAGGAGTAGCCGTTGATCCCAGCCATCACTTCCACCGGTCCGGAGAAGTCCAGCGGGATCATCTCCATACGGATGCCCAGCAGGTGAGGGTCGGCGAGGCTGGCGAAGCGCTCTATGCGGATGTCCATCGTGCGGCCGGAAGGGCTCTGCCAGCGGACCAGGCGGGTGAGGACGCCGGTGCGCAGGTCCAGGCCGCGGTAGTATGCTACCACCTTCCCCTGGTCCATCCGGAACCGTTCCTCGCCGATTTTCAGCCTCAGGGGCAACCCGTTGGGCGCGTTGACCAGTTCGGTATGGAATATGGGATGGGCGTCAAAGACGCCGTTAATCAAGGTGGCGGGCTGGTCGCCCGGATATCCTTCTTCAAAGGCGCCGCGGATGCCCAGGTAGCCGTTGCCGATGGTGAAGACGGTCTCCATCTGGTGGAGGGTCTGGGGAGTAAACCCGTTTTCGGAGACGCACCAGTTGCCGCTGGGGGCCTGCACAGGCAACCGGGCCAGGATGGCGCGCAGGGTGACCCCTTCCAGGCTGGGGAAGACGGCGTGGGCCGCCCCGACGCGCTCCTCCGGCCCCAGGCCCGCGGCCCAGAACCCGCCCGCCAGCGCGGCCTCCACGCCGGAGGCGGCATCTTCCACCACGATCGCTTCCTGGGGGGCAACCCCTAACTGCTGGGCGCAGTGCAGGAAGAGGTCGGGAGCGGGTTTGGTCTGCTGGACGCTGTAGCCGTCGGAGACGGCATCCACCCAGTGGCCGATCTGGAGTCGGTCCAGGACGGTGCGGGTATTCTTGCTGGCGGAGGCGATGCCGATTTTGAGCCCGGCCTGGCGGGCCTCCCAGATCAAGTTCAGCGCGCCGGGGAGCAGGTCGGCGGGGGTCAGTTCCGCCAGCGACTCCACGTAGTAGCGGTTCTTGCGTTCCATCCACTCTTCCATCTGCTCCTCGGTGGCAGGGCGCCCGTCCAGCAGGATTTCCAGCGACCGGCGGCGGGAGACGCCGCGCAGGGGCTCATTGCGCTGGCGGTCAAAGGGGATGCCCAGTTCGTCGGCCAACCGCTTCCAGGCCCGGTAGTGGTTTTCGGAAGTGTCGGTGAGGACGCCGTCCAGGTCAAAAATGATGGCTCCGATGGTCATCTGGGCAAACTCCGAGTTTGTGGTATAATTTACCTTGCTGGACGCGCGACGGCCTCCCTGCCCGGAGGCGGCGCGTACCGGCATACGGGAGCAGGGGCCGGAGCGTCCTGGCCGGGAGCAGGCCCCTGCTTCCACTTGCTTGCGTTTTACGTTTTACG
>CAKZOY010000348.1 GCA_937138275.1 uncultured Chloroflexota bacterium | reverse complement strand
CGTGAGATGGTAACTCGTGCGGCGGGTGATGACCGGTTTACCGCGAATAAGCCCGGCGATTTCTCCCGTCGGCTTCCGTTCGGACACCGATGCCCGGATGCCGTGCATCAGGAACAGATACATCAATTGGTCCGCCAGAGTCTCCGAGGCGGTCACAAATCGGAGCCCTCTCCGATGCAGCGTACCGTCGCCCAGGAAATAGCCGCGCAGGAAGGCCAGTTGCAGAGACCGATCCCCGTTGAATACCAGGTCGGGAATCCGTTTCCGACCGGCGTCCAGGGGTTCGGGGCCGAACAGCAGGCGGAAGACCGCCGCGACGGCCCGGTTGAGCAGCCGCAATTCGCCGGCCCGGCCGTTCGGGGCGTAGAATGTCGGTTCCAGTCCAAAGACCTCCCGAATGGCCGCGGTCAGTTCCGGGACGCGCTCCAGATTCCGCCGCCCAATGGCGAACCGCACCCCGTTGCGCAGGCTGAACGACCCATCGGCAACGAAAAAGCCCAGGATGAACATCAGGGCTTCGTTGACCGGCAGGTAGCGGGGAATGGCCTGATCCGCGTAGTGTCGCGGGGTCAACACCACATCTTCACCCAGAAGTGGGAGGTCTTCGGGGGTCAACTCGCGAAGAGGGACGTCATCTCGCAGCCGATTCCGGCCGGATTTTCGGTACTGCGTGTTCCAGATGCGGTCCAGGTGACCGTTGCCGACTTCCACCTGTTCCAGGATGGTGTCCCGGTCCAGCCCCAGGACTTCCACATAGCGCAGGAAATGGGGGAGGGTGGGGCGGGAGCGCCCTTTCTCCCAGGCATAGAATGTCACCGGCTGGCGGATGCCCACGGCCTCGCTGATCGCCCGCTGGCTCAGGCCGACGGCCTTTCGTCGCTGACGGAGTGCCTCGCCGACCGCCGGGGGGATGGTCACCCGGAGTTCCACCATCTGGGGGTTGGCCGCGTATTCGCCGCGGATGCGGGACTTCTGCCATTCTTCCACTCCCGGCCCCCGAACGACCAGGTCAACTTCTGCCTGTAGCCCCGACTCCAGGAACGCCTGGAGCAGGTCTATCCGTTGCAGTGGTGCCTCCGGAATGGGCAGACGGGCTGGAACGACCAGCCAGTCCCCCGGCTGGATGGCATCGCCCCGCTTCAGCACCGGACGGCCGTCCTCATCGGCGACGAAGACGCTGTGCTCCCCGGTCACCCGGATGCGGCGGCCGTAGGCGGTTTCAATCTCATAAAGGGGGCCCTCGTGGTCGTGGCGGATGACGGCCTTGATCGGCTTGAAACGGACCTCGCCGGACTGTGGGTCGAAACAGAGCACCTGGTAGGTGGCGGGGTCGGTTCCCGTGGCGATCAACCGGTCTATGAACGGGCCGACGCGCACTGGATGGGCTTGCCCCGACGGGTCTTTCACGAGGGTCCACTCGTCGGCGTCCACGCTCATCACAATCACCCGCCCGTACCGCAATCCCTCCAGATTGAAATGGTCGCCGATGCCGGTGCCCAGGGCGGAGATGAGGGCCTGGATTTCCTTACTGGCGAGGACTTTGTTGATGCTGGCCCGTTCGGTGTTGAGGATTTTGCCCCGCAGGGGGAGGATGGCCTGGAAGTGCCGGTCGCGGCCCTGCTTGGCGCTCCCACCGGCGCTATCTCCCTCCACGATGAAGAGTTCCGTCTTGTTCGGGTCCCGTTCGGAACAGTCGGCCAGTTTCCCCGGTAGGGTGCTGCTCTCCAGGATGCTCTTGCGGATGACGAGGTCGCGCGCCTGGCGGGCCGCCGCCCGCGCGCGGGAGGAGGTCAGACACTTCTCCACGATCCGCCGCGCCGAGGCGGAATCCCGTTCCAGAAACTCCATGAACGCCTCGGCGACCACCGACTCCACGATGGCCTTCACCTCGGCGTTCATCAATTTGACCTTGGTCTGCGATTCAAACTGCGGGTCGGGATGCTTGACGCTGACGACGGCGGTCAGTCCCTCCCGCACGTCGTCGCCGGAGAAGTTGGGGTCTTTCTCCTTCAGCAGGCCCGCCTTGCGGGCGTAGTCGTTGATGGTGCGGGTGAGGGCTGCCCGCAGCCCCGTCAGATGCGTCCCGCCGTCCACCGTGTGGATGGTGTTGGCGAAGGGATATACGGACTCGGTGTACGAGTCGGTGTACTGAATGGCGACCTCCACGCCGATCCCGTCCACCTCTTTTTCCACGTAGACGGGAGGATGGAGGGGGGTCCGGTTGCGGTTCAGGTAACGGACGAAGGAAAGGACGCCGCCCTCAAAATAGAAAGTCATTCGGCGGGGGAAGTCGTCGGGCCGTTCGTCTACCAGCCGGATGGTGACGCCGCGGGTGACGAAGGCCATCTCCCGCATCCGCTGGGCCAGGACGTCAAACTGGTAGTCCACATCCTTGAAGATGGTGGGGTCAAAGCGGAAGGTGACGGTGGTGCCGCGCTGGTCGGTCTTGCCCAGCGTTTCCACCGGGGTGACGGGTATCCCGCGCTCGTACCGCTGGCGATAGCGCAGGCTATCGCGCGGGTTATCCACGACGACCTCCAGCCATTCGGAGAGGGCGTTGACGGCGGAGACGCCCACCCCGTGGAGGCCGCCGGAGACCTTGTAGCCGCCCCCGCCGAACTTGGCCCCGGCGTGGAGGGTGGTCATGACCAGTTGCAGGGTGGAGATTTTCTTTTCGGGATGGGGCGCGGTGGGGATGCCGCGGCCGTTATCCCGAACGGTGACGCTGCGGTCTTTGTGGATGGTGACCTCAATCTCATCGCAGGCGCCCGCCAGGGCTTCGTCTATGGAGTTGTCCACCACTTCGTAGACCAGGTGGTGCAGGCCGCGGCTATCCGTCCCGCCGACGTACATCCCCGGTCGGCGGCGGACGGCCTCCAGCCCTTCCAGGACCTGCACGTCGCCCGCGTCATAGGTGAGAACGGAGTTCTCTTTTTTCGCCATTTTCCGGTATCCTCCAGAATGTATTTTACCACAGGTTGGCAGGGGGGACAATGGACACATTGCTGGCTACCTGACAGTTTTCCAATAGGACGCGGATGGACGCAGACAAGC
>CAKZOY010000347.1 GCA_937138275.1 uncultured Chloroflexota bacterium | reverse complement strand
AGCCGCCGCCCCGCAAAACCCCATTTTTCTCCCCCCTCCCCGTGCGGCTGTAGGGGCGGACGGATCGTCCGCCCTCAACGGGGAGGGGGTAAGGGGGAGGGGCAAATGAAACCGGCATAGAATCGGGCGATCAGGTTTATCGCTACCCATCGGAGTGACCACCCACAAGCCGAACCGCAGTTTGTTTTCAGACCAGAGACACAGAGAGTGCGGAGAGACACAGAGATATAAAACTCTGCGCCCCTCTGCGTCCCCTGCGCCTCTGGGGTGAAAATTCAATTCCGCCGGATTCACCGCAGAGACACGGAGAGCGCGGAACCCTCCGATGCGAGGTTATTTGATCTCCGGCCATTTTGTCCAGTCGTACCCGATGTCCGGATCGTCGTGAGGGATGCGGCCTTCATCCGTCCCGTCGTATTCGTGGGAAGTGATGTAGAAAATATGAGCAGGTCCCTGGAGCACCCGGTAGCCGTGCGCAACCCCCGGGGGGATTTTCAGCACAACTGGGGGATGTCCGTCTCCTAAAAGGAATTCCTGAAGTTGGCCGTACGTTGGAGAATCGGGACGGGTGTCGTAGAGGGCGGCCTTGACCGTCCCGCAGGCGACGTACCACCAGTCGGTCTGGCGGGAGTGGACATGCCAGGCTTTAGCCACCCCCGTGTGGCTCATGGTGTGGCTCCACTGGCCGAACCCCTCGGCGAAAATCGGGTCGCTGGAACGGAGGATTTCGCGGAAGAACCCGCGCTCGTCGGGATGGGTGACCAGGGGTTTCATTTCTACGCCGTGAATCACGTTTGCCTCCTCAAGAGAGTTGGGGTTGCTCTCCCCGGGCGCATTACCGCCACTGGGCCAGGGTGATCGCTCCATCTTCTGTCGCGCGCCGGGCCTGACCGTCCACCGTCACCAGCCACAGGTCTCCCTGGTAGAGCACCAGCATCCGTCCTCCGGCGGGGTCCCAGACCGCTGCCGGATAGTCCAGGCCGGGCTCACCGGAGTCCTGCGGGAAGAGCAGCCGCCGGTCCGACCCGTCCCGATCCATCAGATAGAGGTCATACGTGCTGGTCTGGGATGTGTAGGGAATGCGGGCGCGCCCGAAGGCAATGAGTTCTCCATCTGGGGAGAACGAGGGAGCAGCCCACATCCCCACTTCCGGGACCAGTTTCGCCTGCAGGGATGTCTCCGAAGGGGGCACTTCCAGCGCGTAGAGGTCAAAGACGGGGCTGTCTTCCGGCGCCTCCCCGGTGGGCGAAGGGCCATGGACGACGGTGACCAGAAGGCGGCCCTCCGGCGACCAGGAAACGGTCGGCACCCAGGCCCAGGGGCCGTAGGTACGGAAGGGTGGAAACCGGAGCAGCGGGACGGCCTCTATTTTTCTGGCTGCCGGGTCTACAATGCCTACTTCGTCGGCGCGGGCGTAGGCCAGCGGGGTGGTAGGGGAGGAAGTTGCCCCCAATGTACTTCCGGAGGGAGCCCAGGCGTATACGGTTCCCCACCAGCCGTACGTCCCGCCTGCGGTGGGGCCCAGCACCCGGCGGCGGTTCTGGAGGGAGAGTTTACCGTCCCGGCCTTCTACCAGGCGGGCCAGGTAGAGGTCGTTGGCGGCCTCCCAGCCGGGGGGAGCCTCGCGGGGGGCGCCGGTGGAATAGGCGATCCACTGCCCGTCGGGTGCCCAGGCGGCCCAGAGGACGTTTTCCACCGCCAGGGGTACCGGTTCGGCCCCCGTGGTGACCGTGTCTATCACCCAGAGGGTGTTCAGCGCGCCGGTTTCGGCGGCCGCGCGGGTGAAGAGGAGGCGCGCGCCGTCCGGCGATAGGTCAAAGACCCGACCGTCCAGGTCGCCGGTGGCGGTGAGCCGACGGCGGCTTCCGGTGGTGCCGCGCATTACCCAGGCGTTGTTGGCCGAGAGGTAGGCGATGGTGCCCGAGATGGGCACCGGGGTGATCTCTTCCCGCGCCCCGATCAACAGAATCTCGTTCTGGGGTTCCTGGACGGTAACCCGCCGGGCCAGTCGCCGCGCCACTTCCGTCCCGTCCTCCAGCGTGATGACGTAGGTCAGTTCCTCCACACCGTTGACGCCTGCCCGGAGGAGGCGCGTCTGCCCCGCGGGGACCGTCGCGTCCCGCACCGTTTCCCGTCCGTAGGGGATGACTTGCTGCTGGGTCTCGGTGCGCACGTCCACCCGGATGACGCGCACGGTCATCCCATCGGTCAGGAGGACGGTTTCCGGCGGGACGACGCGGTCGTCTTCGTCCAGGGTGATCCCCAGGCGCGTCAGGAGTTCTCCGACTGTCTGGGCGTCGGTGGTCAGGGAACGGGTTTGCCCGTCGGCGACGATGGTGACGTGGATCGGGCCGATGGGGGTGCAGGCCGCCAGGGAGAGCAGGAAAAGTCCCAGGGCGATTCGTCGGAGGCGCATCCGTTACCACCTCACCTGGGCCCGGCTGCGGAAGTCCTCTATCCGCTGGTACCCGTGCCGCTCCATGTATCCCTGGATTTCCTGACAGACCTGGCGGAAGACGTCTATCCCCCGGTAGTAGACGGCCGAACCGATGCCGACCGCGGACGCTCCGACCAGGATCATCTCTATGGCGTCCCGGCCGGTGGTCACCCCGCCCGTGGCGATGACCGGGACGTCCACAGTACGGCAGATATCGTAGACGCAGCGGACGGCGATGGGGCGCAGGGCCGGCCCGCTCACACCGCCAGTGCCGTGGGAGAGGATGGGGCGGGCGGTCTCTATATCCAGGATGAGTCCCGGCCCGAGGCTGTTGACGGCGGTGATGCCGTCGGCGCCGGCCTCCACGACGGCCTCCGCGATGCGCGTGATGTCGGTGACGTTGGGGGAGAGTTTGACAAATACCGGGATGTCGGTGTTGGCCTTCACCCGCCGGGTGACCTGGGCGGAGACGTAGGGGTCGGCGGCGAACATCCGGAGGTACTGGTCATCAATGTTGGGGCAGGAGATGTTGACCTCAATCAGGTCGGGGCGGGCCTCGGAGACGTATCGGGCGATGGTGCCGAAATCGTAGATGGTATCGGCGAAGATGCTGGCGATGATGGGCACGCCCAGGGGGGCCAGTTGCTCCCGGGCGGCGCGGATTTCGTCCACCATCACTTCCACGCCGGGGTTAGAGAGCCCCACGGCGTTGATCAGGCCACTGCCCCATTCCAGGATCACCGGGTTGGGGTAGCCATCCCGGGGGGCCAGGCTAATGGATTTCGTGGTGACGGCGCCAGCGCCAGCGCGCGCGACCCGTGCCAGCACGCCGTGGGTCAACCCCAGGATGCCGGAGGCCAGCACGGTGGGGTTGGGCAGGCGGACGCCACACAGGGTGACCGAGAGGTCTACCATATTCCATCCATCTCGGGGTTTGGAGAACTTATACCATTGAGGGGGTAGAATGTCAAGCGTACAATGAAACGGGGGCACAGTTTCCGCTGTGCCCCCGTCGTTCGGAAGAGTGTTTTCGCCCGAAAATCCCAGCAGGCGGTCATCCAATCTGTCGCTATTCTTCTTCCTCCTCCACCGCTTTCCGGCGACGGACCAGTTCTGGCTCGGCGGCGGAAGGTTCTGGGACCGCTTCTTCTTCCGGAGCGGCCTCCAGCGGGTTAATGCGCACGACCATCTCGTCGGGGTCATCCAGGACCCGGATGGTGGGTGGGAGGACCAGGTCGCCCACGGTAATTTGCTGGTCTATCTCGGTCAGAACGCTCAGATCTGCCTCAACGGCCTCTATCAGATTGCGGGGCAGACATTCAATTTCCAGCGTCTGTTTGCCCTGGATCAGAATTCCTTCCCGGCGCTCCAGGACCGGCGAAGAACCGGTCAGAACGATGGGGATTTCCATCGTGATCGGTTTGTCCATCTCCACCCGATAGAGGTCCAGGTGAAGCAGGTTTCGCCGGATGGGGTCTCGTTGTATTCCCCGCAATAGCACCTGTTGGGCGGGTTCTTTGCCAATGGTCAGGGTGATCAGATGGCTGGTACCGGCGCGCGCGACGATTTCTTCCGCCTCCCGGGCCAGCACCTGCAGGGGGCGGCTCTCCGCTCCCGGCCCGTAGATGACGGCGGGGATCCAGCCCTCTCTTCGCAAGCGATTTACCTGCTTACCGGTTACTGTGCGTACCTGAGCGGTTAGTTGCCATTGAGTCATAGTTCTTCTCCATCCCAGAATTGGCAATCAAAAAGGCGGGCAAGGCCCGCCTGGCCACGGTGGATATTGTAATCCAAATGGGCTTTTTGTCAAGGCGAGATCATTGCGGCTTGCGCAGCAAATCCCTTTCGGGGAGCAGCGTGCC
>CAKZOY010000346.1 GCA_937138275.1 uncultured Chloroflexota bacterium | reverse complement strand
CACGCACCACGCACCACGGAGCACGCCCTATGGACATCCAGAAAATCCCCTACGGCGGCTGGCCGAACGGCTATCGGATATCCAACGGCATTGTAGACCTGGTTGTCACCACCGATGTGGGCCCGCGCATCATCCGCTTCGGGTTTGTCGGGGACCGCAACGAGTTCAAAGAGTATGAAGGGATGCTGGGGACGGTGGGCGGAGAGGAGTGGCGGATTTACGGCGGCCATCGGCTCTGGCATGCGCCCGAAGACCCGGTCCGTACGTACTACCCCGATAACGGCCCGGTGGAGTTTCAAGCCTGTTCTGATTTCGTCCGCTTGATTCAACCGGTGGAGGCGACGACCGGCATCCAGAAAGAACTGGATATTTATCTGGCGGCAGACCGTCCCCATGTGCGGGTTGTCCACCGTTTGTACAACCGTCTTCTCTGGCCTGTGGAACTGGCGCCGTGGGCGCTTTCGGTGATGGCGCCGGGCGGGGTGGCGGTTGTCCCTCTTCCCCCGCGCGGGCGGCATGAGGAGCATCTCCTGCCCACCGGCGCGCTTGTCCTGTGGGCCTACACCGATATGACTGATCCCCGATGGGCTTGGGGGTCCCGTTATTTGCGCCTGCGCCAGGACCCATCCCGGCCGTCCCCGCAGAAGGTTGGGGTGGTCGCCCCCGCGGAGAACTGGCTGGCCTACTGGCGGGACGGACACCTCTTTGTGAAGATGTTTTCTCCAGTGCCGGAGGCCCGGTATCCCGATTTCGGCTCCTGGGTGGAGGTCTTCACCAACGCGGAGATGCTGGAACTGGAGACGCTGGGGCCGTTGACGGTGCTCCCGCCGGGCGAGTTCGTGGAGCACACCGAGGAGTGGCGGCTCTTCCGGGACGTCCCCCCTCTGGAGAGCGAGGAAGTCATCGGCCGGGAAATCCCTGTTCGCCTGACCGGAGAGTAGATTTTGCGCCGGGTGCGAAACCACCCGGCGCAAAATCTGGGGCTTGCACAGCAAACCATTTCGCGGGAACGGCGCGCCCGTAAAAAGAGTGTGGGGTTTGTGGGGGCGGCGAAGCCGCCCCCACAAACCCCACACCCCACCATAGTAACAATCTCCTGGCGCACGTACGCGTTTTGACAGTTTGCCCATTTTCCTATAAAATACTCCTTACGCAAAATCTTTGACCTCCCCGTCTCCGGAATCGGGCGGCTTGCCTGGTGCAGGGGGAAGCGGAATACCCCCTGCTTGCGGTTCATCGGAGAGTTTTTTAGCGGCGACGCAATCCTCTCGGAAAATTGCGCGGCGATCCTGCCCGTCGGGCGGTGGAGGTTTGAATCGCAGGAGGAGGTTGGAAACTTGAAGGAGTACACGACTCAACACATCCGAAATCTGGTACTTTTGGGCCATGGTAGCAGCGGGAAGACGTCCCTTGCCGAGGCGATGCTCTTCGCCAGCGGCGCCATCAATCGCATGGGCCGGGTGGAAGATGGAACCACCGTCTCGGATTTTGACGAAGAGGAGATTCGCCGGCGCATCTCGCTGAGCCTCACTCTGATCCCGGTGGAATGGGAGAACTGTAAACTGAACGTTCTGGACACCCCCGGTTATCTGGACTTCATCGGCGAGGTTATCAGCGGCATCCGTGTGGCAGACCTGGCACTGGTGCTGGTGGACCCGGTCGGCGGGGTGGAAGTGGGCACGGAACTGGTCTGGAACTACGCCGACCAGTACGATCTGCCGCGGATGGTGGTCATCAACAAGATGAACCGGGAGAACGCCGATTTCGCCCGCACCTTGCAAGCGCTGCGGGACAGTTTCCGGCGAAACTTCGTCCCGTTGCAGTTGCCCATCGGCGCCCAGACCCACTTCGCTGGGGTGGTGGACCTGATCCGGATGAAGGCGCTGATGGGCCCCCAGGCCACCGTCGCCGACATCCCGGCCGACCTGAAGGCCCAGGCGGAGGAGGCGCGCGTTCAGTTGGTAGAGGCCGCCGCCGAGGGGGATGACGAACTCATTCTCAAGTACCTGGAAGGGGAGGAATTGACGGAAGAGGAGATCCGCCGCGGGCTGCGGGCGGCCGTCCTGAAGGGGAGCGTCGTTCCGGTCGTGGTGACCGCAGCGACGGAGAACATCGGCACGCGCGCCCTGCTGGACGCGCTGGTCGCTTTTGCGCCCTCTCCGGCCGACCGGGGTCCGGTGAAGGCCCAAACGCCCGCTGGAGAGGAGGAGGAAATCCCCCCCAGCGACATGTCCCCCCTGGCGGCCCTGGTCTTCAAGACCGCGGCCGACCCCTACGTGGGCAAACTGACCTACTTCCGGGTGTACGGCGGCATAATGGAGTCGGACACGCGGGTCTGGAACAGTCGCGCCGGTGCGGAAGAGCGCCTGGGCACCCTCTATGTGATGCGGGGCAAGGAGCAGATTCCCGTCCCGCGCCTGCACGCGGGGGACATCGGCGCGGTGGCGAAACTCACCGAGACCGTCACCGGGGATACCCTTTGCGACCGGACCCATCCGCTGTCCATCCCCGGCCCGGTCTTTCCTCATCCGCTTTTCGCAGTCGCTGTGCGGCCCAAGAGCAAGGCCGACCAGGCCAAGATGGCGCCCACCCTCACCCGCATCTGCGAGGAAGACCCGACGCTCCGCTGGCGTCAGGAGCCGGGCACGCGGGAGACTATCCTGGAAGGCATGGGGGAGGCCCATGTGGATATCGCCGTCCGGCGGATGGAGAACCGCTTCGGCGTCGGCGTGGAGACCTCTACCCCCAAAGTCCCCTACCGGGAGACGGTCACCCGCGTCCACTCCGACTATTACCGGCACAAGAAGCAGACGGGCGGCGCCGGGCAGTTCGCCGAAGTCCATATGCGCCTGGAATCTCTGCCGCGGGGCACCGGCTTTGAGTACGGATGGGAGGTCTTCGGCGGGGCGATCTCGTCCTCCTTCCAGCCGTCCATTGAAAAAGGTATCCGGCAGGTGCTGGAGCAGGGGGTTCTCGCGGGGTACCCCGTTGTGGATGTGAAGGCGGTCGTCTACGATGGGAAAGAGCACCCAGTGGACTCCAAGGACATCGCCTTCCAGATCGCCGGACGGGAGGCGTTCAAGAAGGTGATGCTGGGCGCCGGGCCGGTGCTGCTGGAGCCCATCTACAAGGTGGAAATTACGGTCCCGGAGGAGTACACCGGGGATGTGATGGGCCACCTGAACACCAAGCGGGCGCGGGTGCTGGGGATGGACCAGCAAGGAGGCAAGAGCATCATCACCGCCCTGGTCCCGCTGGCCGAGATGCAGCGGTACGCCACCGAACTGCGCAGTATGACCCAGGGACGGGGACTATTCTGGATGGAGTTTGACCACTACGAGGAAGTCCCGCCCCACCTGGCCCAGCCCATCATAGAAGCGGCCAAACGGGAACGGGAACAGGAGCGGGAGTAGAAACAACGAATTCCACGAATTTCACGGATTCCACGAATTGTGGCGAAGTTCTCGGGTGACGGTCACCGGAAAGGTGACCGTC
>CAKZOY010000345.1 GCA_937138275.1 uncultured Chloroflexota bacterium | reverse complement strand
TGGTCGCTGGGGTCCCCGATGCAACGATCTCCGTTTCTATCGCAGAATCTCCCATCCCGGTTGTCTATCACGGTGAACGCTTGCCCGGGTGAGAGATTCTGAACCACCACCAGCGGAACGGCGATAGGCAGGACGCCCCCGGGGAACTGGGTCACGCGGCCGGTCATAGCGGTGGCTTTCGCAGCGGCTTGCATCTGCTCGGTGCCCACCAGTTGCAGGAAGTGGGTCGGTTGCGTGGTGGTCAGGATCACAGTGATGCCGGTGGCCCCATTGGGAATTGCCCCTATTCCCACCTCCCACAAATGATTTTCGTTGCGGTCCACATACCAGGCTTCCAGCAAGTCCCCCTGTTGCGGGTTCAGCCCATTCTGAACGGCGAATTGGGCCACGGCATTCCAGATCCGCAGGTCGTTGGTAGCGGAACCCGGTTGACAGCGAGTGATAATCTCGGCCAGTTCCCGAACACCGGCGAGGGCTGCGGCGTCGGCGGCGTTTTGGGCAGAACGCCGCTGGGCCAGTAACTGCCCCCCGTCTATTGCCAAGCCCGTCATCGCCAGCAGTGCCAGCAGCGCAACAGCGACCAGTACAATGGCTTGTCCTTTTTCTTCCCTTAACATATATCCTCCTTACTGAAGCGAAATAATCGCCTGGGTTGCGGTTCCCTGCAAGGGCAGAACTCCTCCAGGAAGGAACGGTTCCATAATCGGTGTCAGGAAACGGAAATTATACCGAACCGTTACGGTGATCGGAGCGCCCCGGTAGAGCATAGGAGGGTACTCCACATCCACGTTAGACGGATGGACGGTGATCAGCCCTCCACTGGCCTCGGCGGCGCGCCGCCAGATTCCCTGGGCGTCGTAGGGGCGAATGGCAGCATATGTAGCGCCCTCACTTGCCATATCTTCTAAGGTAACCTGTACATAGAATGCCCGCCCTACGTCTAAGAGCCCCATCAGAATAAAGAGTACGATCGGCGCAAGCAGGGCAAATTCCACTAAACTCTGTCCCTGTTGACCTGTTTTCAGTTTCTTCATTGCCCACCTCCCGTCTCAAGGTAAAACGATCCCGGTTTCGGCGTGGATCCGCACAGAAAAGTGAGCATTCTCCTCCACCGCACTGACCTCCCAGACGGGCGTCCCGTTCTCCATCTGAAGGGCGATGTGGACCATCGCCCCCGGATGCTGACGGATGAATTCCTCTCCGCCCGCGCCCTGGAAGGTGAGCCACATTTTGTCCACCCCGTACGGGGGCGGGAAGGAAGGGAGCGCTTGCGGCGGTTCCAGCACTTCCTGGGGTGGAATCCAGAGCACTTTCTCCGCGTTAATCCCCACCGTTGCCAGCGCGCGGGCGGAGGGGGAATAGTAAGTAAACAGCCAGGTGACGGGAAGCGTCTGGGCTTCCAGCCAGCGGGTGCCGGGCCGGAAGGAAGCCTCCACACGCACCAGGACCGCGTCCCGTTGCCAGGCGGCGGCCCGCTCGCCAGCCTTCTGAACGGACATCTCCAGTGGCGGGGGAGCGCTCACCCCCGTCCAGCGCACGCTGGATGGAGAAGGAGCAGCGGAGGGCCCTCCGCTCAGCAGGATCACCCCCGCCGCCAGCACCGCGGCCAGCGTCAGAAAGACGATCAACAGCCCCTTCCCGCTCATTACCCCCTACCGGTAGTTCCGCAGCACCAGGGGGAGGAAAACCCGGATATTCGGCAAGCCGTAGGCGTATATTGCGTCGTAGTTGGTAAAATAGTCCGTCCCTCCCTGGAATTCCTCCCACGCCAGATGGACCACTCCTCCAGCGTCCATAGCGACAACCGGGAATAGCGAAAGGCTGTCGGGAGACCGGGATGCATTCAGAATCGGCCCCCAAGTTGTCCCCCCATCTTTAGAACAACGCAGGAAGATTTCTTCTTTTTCATACGGTGAGTCCGGATAGAACCCGTGCCATGCGACGCATACCTGGTTTCCCCCCGTGGCGATTGCGGGCCAGACGACAGTGGGGCGGATCTGGTTGACTTTCAGGTATTGATCCCCCTCTTCTCCGCTCAGATACTGCACCTCTGTCCCGTTGCCCCCTTCCAGACGCCGATACAGGACGTATTGCTCCGCGTGGTCAACGTATCGGGTCCAGGCCACGTGGATCCGTCCTGATCCGTCCACAGCGATGGCGGGCTGCTGACCATTTTGATCAGGAGCGGAAAGGGCAACAGGTGCCGCCCAGGTCGGACCTGCGTCTCCGATGGTCCCAGAAATGTAGTATATAGTAGGAGTCAGTGCCCGCTGTTCCCAGACAATATGGATTTGCCCCTGGCCGAGAGCCGCATCTGGAAAGAAGACCTTTCCTGCACCCACCTGGCTGGATGTAACAACCACCGCTACGGACCAGGAGTTAGAGGAAAAGGGGCGGTAGGCATAGTAGAGATGTCTTGGACTCTCCCCGGTGGAAGTCACAGCCGCCGCGAAGACGAGGTGAAGGCCGTCCTGCGCCACTTTGAGTTTGGGGCGGAACCACTCTTCCGAGCCGTAAAACATCGTCTCGGTTACCCGGCGTACCTGGCCTGTGTTGTACCGTTCCCAGAAGTGACCCCCGAACGCTGAAGCAGGTTCCTCGTATTGTTGTCCCTGGAACCACACCATAAAAAGTGCCGTGCCGGAATATGCCAGAGAAGGCCCGCGAGACTGGAGTGTCGTGGTGATGGTCTGGGTAGACCATCCGCTTCCGGCGTTCTGGGCCAGGATGAGGTCACCTTGCCGATCACCGCTTTCCACGTTGACATACCAGGCGATGGCTTTCTGCCCTGCCCCGATAGACAGGGCGACCTGCGAAGCCTCGCCGTTCTGGGATACATTTACTTCCTCATGCGGGCCCCACTGGATCGCCGCCCAGACAGTCCCCACGACTCCCAGGGCCAGCATCAGGGTAACAGAAATAAGGAAAAACTTGGCGATGGAGAAACCCTTCACTGTGTTCCTACTCCAGACGGCTCAGAAGGATATCTACGTTCTGGGTAATGACTCCCTCATACACGGTTGCCACGTTCGTCCCGCGGTAAAGGGTATTGCCCAGGCGCATCTGCGCGACCAGCGAATAATCGCCGGGCGCCAGATTGGAGAACTGATATATGCCCCCACTCCCCGAACGGACGGAGGCGGCCAATCGGCCATAGACGTCGTAGAGGTAGACGTCCACCCCGCTCTGCGGGACCCCCCGTACATACGTGATCCCCGAGATCCCCCCCGGCGCGATGGGGGTCGTCGTCGGCGTCGGGGTGGGCGTGGGCGTGGGGACCGGGTTCTGAAGTTGCAGGGTGACCGTCAGAAGGTCGCTGGCGTTGTCGGTCTCATCGCTCTCGGCGATCTGGTTCCACGTATCGGCCACAGCCAGCAGGGTGTGATCCCCCACCGTGCTGAAACCGCCCGGGACCCACATTGTAAAGGTGATGGTGGAACCGGCGGCCAGGCCGTTCACCGCCACCCAATCCACGCTCCCCTGCTGGTCCCGAGGGACATCCATCTGCGGATCGGCATACAGGTCCACCCAGAACAGGGAGGCAATGTCCGCATTGCCGGTGTTCTGAAGGGCCACCTGGACGTTAATGGTCTGGTAAGTGCCCAGCGGCGGCTGGTTCAGTAAGGTCAACGAAGCAACCCTTAGGTTGGGGAAGAGGCCCTGGCAGGGAACGGCGATGTTCTGGGAAAGGGATACGTCTCCCGTCGGCTGACCGTTGCTCTTCTCGGTGCGGGCTAAAACCGTATGGTTGCCGCGGGTGGCGTTGACGCTGAAGGTGACGATAAAACTGTTGGCGGGAGGCAAGGTCAGGACGCGCGTGCCGTCCCAGAAGATGCCGATCCGTTTGATGCCACCGCCCGTGGGCCACCGATCGCCCCGGACGCTGACACTGCGGTTCCCTTCGGGCATACAGGCCGGGCTGGCGGTCATTGTGGGCCCCGTGGGGGTGGGAGTAGGCGTAGGGGTTGCTCCCCCCTGGACCACAGCGAAATCCTGAGTCCCATATCCCTGAACGACTATCGTGTGTCCGGCAACCAGTGGTACGGACAGGTTGAAGGTGAAGCGCCTATCCGCTCCCACGGTGGTTTCCATCTGGAAGCCGGTCTGGATGTTGCGCAGGAGCAGCGGCTGGCCCGGCTGGGCAGTGCCGGTGACCACGGTCCGCCCAGCCAGCAGAGGCTTGTGGATGACGATGGGGAGAGGAGTGGGCGAAGGGGACGATGTGGGCGACGGCGGCGGCGTCGGGCTGGGGATGGGGGACGCGGTGGGTGAAGCCGTGGGCGGCGGCGTCGGGGTATTGCGCGGCGTCGGCGTGGCGGTCGGCGTCACGCCGGGGGGCAGGGTAGGAGTTGCCGTTGGCGTGAAGGTCGGCGGGGCCGGTGTGGGGGTCTGGATGATATGCACCCGCTGGATGGTGCGCCGGGCCACGGCATGGATGGGCATCTGCGCGGCAAACGGCTGGATCAGCGGGGTCCAGAACTCCGCATTGTAGCGCAGTTCCACAATCACCCGATGCCCCACGGCCAGTTGATTGGGATTGGTGATGCCCCGATAGTTCGGCGGTCCTGTGTCGTACCAGATGTTGATGGTGACGTCTTCCGGTGGTACGAGAAAAATGCGGTCCCGCGCGGCCTGCTGGATGGCAGCCTGATTGCCCGGGTCCACCAGGCCGTAGCGCGATGCCTCCCGGGCCGCGTTGAACAGGTTGGCGTAGATGAAAAGCATCCGCCCGAAGTCAATAATGCCCATAATAATCAACAGGAGCAGAGGGAGGATGAGGGCGAACTCTACCAGCCCCTGGCCCCGCTGAAGGTGATTTCCCCAGCGCTGTTTCACAGTCTTCATCGCAGTACCTCTTTGGGGAATGGAGATGCTTTGTATATAGCATAGCAGAAAAAAGAGGTTGTGAGGTTGCAAATTGTTTGTAAAAGGATTGCAAACATTTCTCCGCCACAAGAAAAATTCGGCCCATGTTCAGACCTCGGCAAGCGGGGTCTGGCCTTCAGTGCCTCCTCATTCCCCCGACCGTGAAGTTTGGCCCCTGTTGATTCTCGTAAAGTCGTATCACGGCCTTCTGGCAAAGTCTCAAAAAGTCGTACCATCTCTACGGGTTGAATCGGGCTTGGGATTCCAGTGGAGGCAACTCTCCGGAGGGTTGATTTTCCCCTCCCCCCTACCCCCCTCCCCGTTGAGGGCGGACGATCCGTCCGCCCCTACGGCCCCACGGGGAGGTAAGGGCAAGGACAAGCCTTGCCCATACGGGGGTTTTGGCGCTGGCGGCTGAAGGCCGCCCGCCCCGAAACCCCTCTTTTCCCCCTTCTCCCCCGCCGCGGCGGGGGAGAAAGGGGTTGGGGGGACGAGGGGGCGCTAATATCCGCCAACAGGTGATTCCTGGTGTTGCTGGAATAGTTTGTCCATTTACAATACGGTCAGGCGAAAGCGCGATACCGCCTCCAGCGAAGCGGGGAAGAAGTAGATTTTTTGCCCTTGCTCGCTGGGGTGAAAAAACCTACCTATGCAAATGCACCCTATCCGGCGACTGATTGCTGTAGGGGAATTAAACTGTAACATTTCTGAAACGTACTATTCAGTCTGAAACTTGCTTTCCTCTCAGGATAGGGTATACTAACAAGGGGCGAGGGTGCCGTTATACCAGGGAGTAAGTGATCATGCAGAGGAAGTGGCAAAAGCAGCCCCTCCTTTGGCAGTTCTCGCTGCCTGCTTTTCCTATTCGCGGTAAGATCATTTTCCCCTACCTGGTCCTCACCTTCCTTGTCGCCACCATTGGCACCTACGTGGTGATCAACCTGGTCGCTGGCTCCCTGGACGAGCGATTGACCAATCACCTTCTGGAAGCGGGGCGGGTAGTTTCGGACGGCCTGGCCCAGTACGAAATGGGGCACCTGGAGGCGGCGCGTATCATCGCCTTTACCCGCGGTCTGGCCGAGGCCGTACAGGCCCGCGACGCCACCCGCGCAGATTCTCTGGCTACTCCCGCCGCCTCCGGGCTGGGGCTGGAATTCCTGCTCATTGCGGATGCCGACGGTCGCCTCCTCCTCCATACCCTGCGCCGGTCAGACGGATCCTACGCAGCCGTTCGGGATGCTTTCCAGCCCCCGAGGATCGTGGGCGCACTTCTGGAAGCGAGAGACCCCAAAGGATTGCCCCGACGGGGCATTGCCCGGCATCCCACTGAAGGCCGTTACTACTACCTGACGGCCATCCCGCTCCCTTTGAACGACCAGACGGTCGGTGTGGTAGTGGTCGGAACTCCGCTGGATGCCCTGCTGGCCTATTTCAAAACCACTTCTATGGCCGATGTGACCGTCTATCTGGATGGTGGTCGGGCGGTGGGCACGACGTTCGCGTTCTCGGAACAGCCCGCGGAAGTACCCCGATTGCTGGAAGAACTTTCCATCTCCGCGGATTTGTACGAACGATGTCTTTCCAGCACCGAAACCACCCTTGGCGAGCACGTTCAGATTCGGGGACGGCTGTACCGGCTGGCCCGCGGTCCGCTCCAGGTGGGCAACGATACCCTGGGTGTTTTCGGTGTGGCCCTCCCCGTTCACTTCATCGTCCAGGCCCGGGCCACCAGTCGTAATGTCTATGCCTTCATCTTCACCCTGGCCGCGTTCGCCGTTATCGCTACGGGATATCTGATCGCGCAACGGATCACCCGTCCCCTGGAGCGACTGGTCAGCGCTTCCCGGGCCATTGCCGAAGGGGACCTGTACCATCGGACCGACGTCCGCAGCAGCGACGAAATCGGTATCCTCGCCAGCACCTTTAACGACATGGCCCAGCGCCTCCTGGAGCGGACGAACGCTCTGGAGGAGACCCTCAGCCAGTTGCGGGCCATTCTTGCCAGCATCGGCGATGGCGTGATTCTGGAGGATGCCCGCGGGGAATTTATCCCCCTCAATGCTGCTGCCGACTATCTCCTGACGGAAATGGCCGACAATTTCATGTTGGGCCCCCTGCGGGAATTGCCCGCCGCGGAGGCGGAGCACGCGTCCGGCGATGTGAATCCCTGGCTGGTGGAAAGCCGTCGCTTCCAGGTGGGGAACAAAGTGCTCAGCGCCCACTCGGCCGTCGTGCGCGCCGAGGACGGTCAGCGGTTGGGCACCGTCATCGTCCTGCGCGATGTCACCGCCGAGGTGGAAGCGGAGCGGCTGAAGGATGCCTTTATCGCCCACGTCTCTCACGAACTCCGCACTCCGCTGACGGCCATCAAGGGATACAGTAACCTGCTCCTGGCCGGCCTCGGAGGGGATCTCAGCGAACAGCAGCGGTCATTCCTCCAGACAATCCACCATCACACCGAGTCCCTGATTGCGATGATCGGCACCCTCCTGGACTTCTCCGAGATGGAGGCCGGCGGCCGTCTTGCGCTGCGCCCCCGTTTCATCTCTCTGGCTTCCCTGGCCGAAGAGGTTGCTCAGGAGTGGCGTTCTAAACTGGAAGATAATGGACTGACATTTCACCTGGAGATCCCTCCCGACCTTCCGCCCGTGATGGCCGACCCCCAGCGTCTGCGCTGGGCAATTATCAATCTGCTCCGCAACGCTTTGCAATACACCCCTTCGGGAGGGATGGTGACTCTCCGCCTTTCTTCTCAGGATGGCTGGGTGGTTCTGGATGTCGCTGACACGGGTGTGGGTATCCCGCCGGAAATCCAGAAACACCTTTTCACCCGCTTTTTCCGCGGGATTCCTGCCGCAGATGACACCGTACGCGGGCTGGGGTTGGGCCTCTACGTGACCCGGGCCATCGTGGAGGCCCACGGTGGGCACATTCAGGTCGTCAGTGAGTCCGGGGTGGGCAGCACGTTCAGCATCTACCTCCCGATTGGGGCTACATCGCAGGGCGAAGATGAGGGGGCTCAGGAGTCCGGGCGATGACAGAGAGCAGTTTCTCCACCCGGAGGTGGGGACGGAGCGAGTGGATCACCTTCTTCCTGATAATTGCCGTTGGCTTCTCATGCTTGTTTGGGGCAGCCAGTAGAGCGGTTCGCTTGCCCCAGGAGTGGGAGGCCCCGGCCGGTATGCTCTCCGAAATAGACCCTGACGGAGTGCTCTATACCCCTATCCCGTTGGTGGAACCGCTGCGCCCCGAGATTATGACCCCGATGTGGGACCTGCGCCGGATCCTGACCCCTCTGGGGCCCGTGATTACCGTGCCCCCGCAGATTTTTCTGCCTCTCCCCACGAAGACGCCGACCCCGCAGGAAATCGCAGCGGTCACGGCGACTCCGGCGGACGTCGGGCCTTCTCCTACTTCCTCTCCGACTCCTTTCCCCACTTCCACGCCCACGCCGTTGCCCACGCGCCCTCGGGCTACCCCAACCCGTACACCGCCCCCTTCGCCTACGCCGACCGCGTCTATGACCCCTACGCCCGTACCCACGGTGCCCACCGCCACGCCCACCCGCACACCGACTCACACGCCCACCTCTACACCGACCGCTACACCGACGGCCACGCCCACCCGCAC
>CAKZOY010000344.1 GCA_937138275.1 uncultured Chloroflexota bacterium | reverse complement strand
TACAAGGGCAAGATAAGGGTTTCCTGTTAGTGTACATCAGCAGCGAATAAATGGCAAGCGAAGCCCCAGTCGGGCTTGTGTAGCAAATCCCTTTTGGGGAGCAAAGCGCCCACGAAAAAAAGGGGGATGTGGGGTTGTGGGGGCGGCGAAGCCGCCCCCACAACCCCACACCCCACCCCTTTCCCACACAGGGCAAATTACTGCGCCAGCCAGGGCACACCGCACTTGACAAAATGGCCATTCCGGATATCATGTAGACTAAGTATGGCCGGGATCGTTCGCTACTTTGCCTGGTATTACTTTGGTTGCCCGCCTCCGGGCGCGGTTGCTTCGCGCCGGGCGGAGAGCCAGTAGTAACCAGGCTCGGCCCGAGAAATCTCAAGAACGTGGAGCAACCGCTCCACGTTCTTTTTTTATCCCGCAAAGGAGGACCGGTGAGAGGGTTGCTTCGCCACCAGAGAGAAAGCGCCTGCCGGGGGATTCGCGGCGCCACCTGTGCCGAGTCCAACACCGCCGAGGCCATCCTCAATGCCACGCGCGAACTCCTGGAACGGATCATCGCGGCCAACGATGTGCATACCGGGGATGTGGCGGCCGTCATTTTTACAGCATCTCCCGATCTGGATGCCGCCTATCCTGCGCAAGCTGCCCGCGAGATGGGATGGACTCAGGTTCCCATGCTGTGCGTTCAGGAAATGGCCGTTGCGGGAAGCCTGCCCCGCTGTATCCGGGTGCTCATCCTGTGGAACACCGACCGACCCGCCGAGCGCATCCGTCACGTCTATCTGCGGGAGGCCCGGCAACTGCGCCCGGATTGGGGCCTGTAGAAACAAACCCTGGTGCAGGAAAGGAGGGGAAGATGACGCGAGTCGCATTTCAGGGAGTATCTGGTGCTTATTCGGAAGAGGCCATCCGGCAGTTCTTCGGCCCGGAAGTGCAGAGCGTTCCCCGGGATACCCTGGATGAGGTCTTCGCGGCGGTGGAGCACGGCGAGGCCGACTACGGGGTGGTGCCGGTGGAGAACGCCGTGAGCGGTTCCGTCACCCGCACGTATGAACTGTTAATGGAGCGGGACCTGCGGATTTATGCCGAGACGATTCTGCGGGTTCGCCATATGTTGCTGGCGCTTCCCGGCACCCGTCCGGCGGACCTGCAGCGCGTCCGCTCCCATCCTCAGGCTCTGGCGCAGTGTCAGCGGTATCTCAGCCGCTACGGGCTGAAGCCGGAGCCCGCCTTTGATACCGCTGGCAGCGCCCGCGACCTGGCGGCAAACCCGGAGCGGGATGTGGGGGTCATCGCCAGCGCGCTGGCGGCCGAATTGTACGGTCTGGAGGTTATCGCCACCGACATCGAGGATTTCCCCTTCAACTACACCCGCTTCTTCGTCCTTTCTTTAGACGACCCCCCTCGGGCGCCCCATTCCAAAACTTCCCTCATCTTTTCCGTCCGCCACCGCCCCGGGGCGCTGTACGAGTGTCTGGGCGAATTCGCCGTCCGGGGCATCAATCTGACCAAAATTGAGTCCCGCCCGCGCCTCAATCGCCCCTGGGAGTACATCTTCTACCTGGACTTTGAAGGGCACTGGCAGGACCCCGTCTGCGAGGCGGCGATTATGGGGCTGTTGCGCCGCGCTTCGTTTGTCAAATCGCTCGGTTCCTACCCGGCGGCGACGATGTCGCTGGTTAAGGACCAATAATCCAGGAGGAGAGGAATGATTGTCGTGATGAAGAGAGAAGCAACTCCAGAACAAATTGCAAATGTTGTCGCACGGGTGGAGGCATGGGGGTACCGTACCCATCTTTCCCAGGGGGAAGAACGCACCATTATCGGCATCATCGGCGACGAACGCCCCATTGACCGGGAGCAGATAGAGCGGATGGCCGGAGTGGAGCGGACGGTACCCGTCCTCCGACCGTTCAAACTGGCCAGCCGCGAGTTCCATCCCGCGGAGACGGTGGTCTCGGTCAGCGGAGTCCTCATCGGCGGGCAGACGCTGGTCGTGATGGCTGGACCGTGCGCCGTGGAGAGCCGCGAGCAGCTGCTGGAGACAGCCTGGGCCGTCAAAGAGGCCGGTGCCCATATCCTGCGCGGCGGCGCCTTTAAGCCCCGCACGTCCCCGTACAGTTTCCAGGGGCTGGGCGAGGAGGGCCTGAAACTGCTGGCTGAGGCGCGCGAGGCGACCGGCCTCCCGGTGGTCACCGAAGTGATGGACGTCCAGACGGTCCCTCTGGTGGCCGCCTATGCCGACATCCTCCAGATCGGGGCGCGCAACACGCAGAACTTCCCCCTCCTGCAGGCCGTAGGTCAGACCCAGAAGCCCGTGCTCCTCAAACGGGGGATGATGTCCACCGTAGAGGAATGGCTGATGGCGGCCGAGTACATCCTCGCCCAGGGCAACGATCGCGTCATCCTCTGCGAGCGGGGCATCCGCACCTTTGAGCCCTACACCCGTAACACCCTGGACATCAGCGCGGTCCCGCTGGTGAAGCAACTCAGCCACCTGCCGGTGGTGGTGGACCCCAGCCACAGCACCGGGAAATGGGAACTGGTGGAACCGGTCTCCCGGGCTGCGGTGGCGGCCGGCGCCGACGGGCTCATCATTGAGGTGCATCCCCATCCAGAGAAAGCGCTCTCCGACGGCGCCCAATCGCTGACGCCTGCTCGCTTCGCCGCCTTGATGGCCAGTTTATGGCCGGTCGCCGGGGCTGTGGGGCGGACGCTGAACGGCAATCCCCCGGGGAGAGGCGGATGAAGGTCTTGAGCGAAGCCCGGATCGCCGTGGTGGGGCTGGGGCTGATGGGAGGGTCTCTGGCGGGAGCTCTCCGGGGCCGTTGTCGGCAGGTCGTCGGCGTGGCGCGGCGGCGCCAGACCCTGGAGGTGGCCCTGGCGGCCGGCCTCATCGGAGAGGGAACCACTTCCCTCGCCGACGGCGTTCGGAACGCCGATGTGGTGATCCTGGCGACACCCGTCCGCACCATTCTCCAGCAGATAGACGAGATGGCCCCTTTCCTGCCCTCCGATTGCCTGGTGATGGACCTGGGCAGCACCAAGCGGGCCGTCCTCGCCGCGATGGAACGCCTCCCCCCCCACGTCCAGCCCCTCGGCGGCCATCCGATGTGCGGCAAGGAGAAGTCCGGCCTGGAGGCCGCCGACCCCGATCTCTATTGGAACTGCACCTTCATCCTGGTTCCCCTCCCGCGCACATCGCCGGAAGCGCTCGCCCTGGGCCGGGAAATCGTCCGGGCCGTCGGCGCACGCCCTCTGGTGCTGGACGCCGAACGCCACGACCGGTGGGTCGCCTTCCTGAGCCATCTCCCCTACGCCCTCTCCTGGGCGCTGGTCGCCGCCGCGGAGGAGGTCCTGACCGCCGACCCGACCGCGCGGGAGGTCGCCGCCGCAGGGTTTCGCGACACCTCCCGCCTGGCGGCCAGCGACGTGACGATGATGGTGGACATCCTGCTGACCAACCGGGAGATGGTGCTCCATGCGCTTCGGGCCTGCCGAAACCACCTGGACCGCCTGGCTGAGTGGCTGGAGCAGGGGGATGAGGGGGCCTTGCGGATTGCCCTGACTTCCGTCCGTCGGCAGCGGCTGGAGATGTTCTGAGAGATTCGCGCTTGGAAAACCGCGTTTTCCGCGTCCGTCTGCCTCTCATTTCCTGAATACGGAGGTGTCTCGTGAACCGGACCGTCGTCCATCCGGCGGGGCCTCTGCGCGGCCGCGCCAGGGTCCCCGGCGATAAGTCCATCTCCCATCGCGCCCTGCTTCTGGGCGCGCTGGCCGAAGGGGAGAGCCGGATTGAGGGCCCGCTCCTCACCGGCGACGGCCAGGCGACTCTCCACTGCCTGCAAGCCCTGGGGGTGGAGACCGCCCTCTCGGTCAAAGACGATAGCACGCCCGTATTGACCGTCGTCGGCCGGGGCCTGCGCGGTTTCCGGGAACCCGCAGTCCCGCTGGACTGCGTCCGTTCCGCTACAACGATGCGCCTGCTGGCGGGAGTCCTATCCGGTCAGCCCTTCTCAAGTGTCCTGACCGGCGATCCCCAACTGCTGCGCCGCCCGATGCGCCGGGTCGTGGAGCCGTTGCGGCGCATGGGGGCCGACATCACCGACACCGACGGCCACGCCCCGCTGACCATTCGGGGACGTCCGCTGCAGGGCTGCGAACACCGTCTGGAAGTCGCCAGTGCCCAGGTCAAGAGCGCCCTCCTGCTGGCTGGCCTTCTGGCTGACGGCCCCACCGTCGTCCAGGAACCGGCCCCCACCCGCGACCACACTGAGCGGATGCTGGCGGCGATGGGGGTGGACGTTCGGAAAGAGGGAGAGGGTATCATCCTTCACCCACCCGCACAATCGCTACGCCCGCTCTCCCCGACCGTCCCCGGCGACTTCTCCTCGGCGGCGTTTCTCATCGTCGCCTCCGTCCTGGTACCGGATTCCGAAGTCACCATTTGCGATGTGGGGCTCAACCCCACCCGCACCGGCCTGCTGGACGTGCTGCGGGCGATGGGGGCCTCCATCACGGTGACAGACGAGCATCTGCTGGGGGGCGAACCGGTGGGGAATATCACCGTCCGCTCCTCGGCGCTGTGGGGTACGGAGGTGAGCGGTGACCTGGTCGTGCGGATGATAGACGAGTTTCCCATTCTGGCCGTCGCCGCCACACAGGCCCGCGGCCGAACGGTCGTGCGGGACGCCGCCGAACTGCGGGTCAAGGAGACCGACCGCATCGCCACCGTGGTGGAGGAGTTGGGCAAGATGGGCGCCCGGATAGAGCCTCTGCCGGACGGTTTCGTCGTCGCCGGGCCGACCCCTCTGCGCGGCGCTCCCGTCTCCAGCCACGGCGACCACCGGCTGGCGATGGCCCTCTTCGTCGCCGGACTGGTTGCCTCCGGGCCAACCGTCGTGGAGAACATGGAGTGCGCCGCCGACTCCTTCCCGGATTTCGTCCCGACGATGGAGCGCCTGATGGGAGGTCCGCGATGATAGACGGCCGCACGCAACTGGTGGGGCTGATCGGCTGGCCTGTGGCGCACAGTCTCTCGCCGGTGATGCACAACGCGGCCTTCCGGGTGCTGGGACTTCCCTGGTGCTACGTCCCCCTTCCCGTCCCGCCGGGGCAGGTGGAGGCCGCCGTTCGGGGGATCGTCGCCCTGGGGTTCCGGGGCGTCAACGTCACCATCCCGCACAA
>CAKZOY010000343.1 GCA_937138275.1 uncultured Chloroflexota bacterium | reverse complement strand
GCGATATGCGATACGCGATACGCGATATGCGATACGCGACATGCGTAACCAAAGGGGGCGGTGACCTGGGCACCGGTGTCGCCTGGCGGCTGGCCCGCTGCGGCTTCCGCGTCCTGGTGACCGAGACCTCCCGGCCGACCGTCATCCGGCGCACCGTCGCCTTCGCCTCGGCCGTCTACGAGGGGGCAATTGCCGTGGACGGCATCACTGCGCGGCGGGTGGAAGACGAAGCGGGCATCCGCGCCGCCTGGGAGGCCGACGAAGTGCCTGTCGTGGTGGACCCCCAGGGGGAATGGGTGCGGCGTCTCTCCCCGCTGGTCGTGGTGGATGCCATCATGGCGAAAACCAACACTGGTACCCGCATCACCGACGCGCCCATCGTCGTTGCCCTGGGGCCGGGGTTTGTCGCCGGAGTGGATTGCCACGCCGTCGTGGAGACCAACCGGGGCCACAACCTGGGACGGGTCATCCTGGAAGGGAGCGCGGAGCCGGACACCGGCGTCCCCGGGGAGATAGGAGGCGAGAGCGCGCGGCGGGTACTTCAGGCCCCTGCGGCAGGAGTGTTTCGCGGCGTCCGCCGCATTGGCGACCGGGTGCGGGCCGGAGAGGTTGTGGCTTATGTGGACGACGTCCCCGTCCTCTCCCAACTGGACGGGGTCCTGCGCGGCCTGCTCCACGACGGCCTGACCGTCCATCCGGGGATGAAAGTCGGCGATGTGGACCCGCGGGCCGTCGTCTCCCACTGTTTCACCATTTCCGACAAAGCGCTGGCAATTGCCGGGGGCGTGCTGGAGGCGATCCTGTACCTGTGGCGGCAAAGGCCTCCTCAACTGTAAACTTTCCGGAGGAACTATCGGTTCATTCGGCAAACCCGCTGGCGGTGGTCCCCCTCTTGAGTGTTGTTGTGAGAAATAGCGACCACTTTGTCCACCGCAGAGACGCAGAGAGGGCTTGCGCAGCAATTCGCCCCACATGGGAAAGGGGTGGGGTGTGGGGTTTGTGGGGGCGGCGAAGCCGCCCCCACAAACCCCACTTTCCCTTTTTTCACGGGCACGCTGCTCTCCAAAGGGATTTGCTGCACAAGCCCGAAGACCGGCCCCGCTGGCAATCCGGCAGAAATTGGGTATAATGCGCCCCACGGGCACGGGGTCCGTGCGCTTGCTCCCCGCGCTCCGGTAAGGCGTAACGCACCACAGGAGATCGCCCGATGACCATCCAATGGGACGAAGTCACTGCCGAGACGATCCGTCATCTGCAGGCGCTGATCCGTATCCCCACCGTCAACCCGCCGGGGAATGAGACCCCCGCAGCGGAGTATCTGGCGGAGGTGCTGGCTGCCGAAGGGTACGATCCCGTTATCCTGGAGTCGGCGCCCGGGCGGGGAAACCTGATCGCCCGCTACAAGGGCCGGGGTGAGGCGCCGCCGCTCCTGCTCCTCTCCCATCTGGATGTGGTGCCGGTGGAGATAGAGAAGTGGACCCGCGACCCCTTCGGCGGGGAGATTGTGGACGGCTTCGTCTGGGGGCGGGGCGCGCTGGATATGAAATACGTCGCCGCGATGCAACTGATGACTATGTTGCTCCTGGTCCGGGAGCGGGTCCCGCTAGCCCGCGATGTCATCTTCGCCGCCACCGCCGACGAGGAGGCCGGGGGAGTCTATGGTATTGGCTTCCTGGTAGACCATCATCTGGAGAAAATTCGGGCCGAATATGCGATGACCGAGTTCGGCGGCTTCCCCATCACCATCGGCGGGAAGCGGGTCTACCTGTGCCAGGTGGCGGAAAAGGGCGCCTGCTGGGTGCGGATGCGGGCGCGGGGGACGCCGGGGCATGGTTCCGTTCCCCACGAGGATAACGCCGTGGTCAAACTGGCGGAGGCGGTGGCGAAATTGGGGCGGAAATCCCTGCCCTTCCATCGCACCGATGCTGTCGCCGGGATGATCGGCGGGATGGCGGACGCTCTGGGGGGCCTGCGCGGCCTGGTCTTCCGGGGACTCCTCAACCCGGTGCTCAGTCCCCTCATCCTGCGCGGACTCATTCGGGACCCGCAGCAGGTACATTACCTCCACGCCCTGCTACACAACACCGTCTCCCCGACCATCCTGCAAGCCGGGAGCAAGACCAACGTCATCCCGTCGGAGGCGGAGGCGGAACTGGACGGGCGGATTCTGCCCGGGCAGGACCTGGATTCGTTTCTGGCGGAGGTGCGGGCGATTGTGGGGAAGGGGCTGGAGTTTGAGCCGATCCGGGTCGCCCCGGCGGTGGAGGCGGACTACCGGACTCCGCTGTTTGCGGCGATGGTAGAGGGAATCCGGCGGCACGACCCGGGGGTCGGCGTCGTTCCGGCGATTGTGACCGGAGGGACGGATGCCAAGCATCTGGCGCGTGCCGGAATCCCCTGCTACGGTTTCTCCCCCGTGCGGCTGCCGCCGGACATGAATTTGATGCAGATGGTCCACGGTCACGATGAACGGGTTCCGGTGGACGGGGTCGCTTTTGGCACGCGCGTACTCTACGAAGTGGTGACCGATTTCTGTTCGCGGAGGTAAGTCCTATGGAGTGCAAACAAGAGAGAAACATTGCTCGCTGCACCTGTACGTATGAACCCTGCCCGCGCAAAGGGCTCTGCTGCGAGTGCATCGCCTACCATCTGAGCCATGAAGAACTGCCCGGCTGCTGCTTCCCGCCGGAGGCGGAGCGAACCTACAACCGCTCCAAACGGTACTTCGCCCAGATTTACGGCCGGCGGTGATGGTTGGTGCAAAATCTGAGCGTCTCTGTTCCTCAATGTTCACCAGCGGATGGCAGCCTCTGATAGAGACCGCAATAGACAATGGGCAATAGGGCAAAAACTGTTCTCTCCGGCCCGCTTTTCCTGACGGTTGCCCTCTTTCTTTTCTGCTGGCCCCTCTGGCTGCTGGGGTATCGGTTCCCCAAAGGAGGCGGCGATCTCTGGAATCTGCTGCACCCGGTCTGGTCCTTCGTCGCCGAGTGGGTGGAACAGGGCGTATTTCCCCTCTGGAATTACCGTATGATGGGCGGAGACCCCATCATTGCCGATACCCAATACGGTTTGCTCAATCCTTTCAACTGGCCTCTCTTTTTGATTCATCCGATACCCGACCGCCTGGTCCTGGTACGCGGCTTGCTCCCCATCTGGTGGGCCGGACTCGGGCTCTATCTGTACCTCCGGCGCTCGCCTGTCTGGCAATTGGGGCGTCCGGCGGCGCTGGTAGGGGCAATGGCCTATATGCTCTGCGACTCTTTTATCATCCATCTGGGCAATCCCCCCTTCAACGACGCAATGGCCTGGTTGCCCTGGGTTCTTTTGGGAGTAGATCAGGCCGCCTGCCGGTCGCGAGCGATTCCTCTCGCCGCGCTGCCCGTGGCCTTGCTGCTGATCTCTGGACACGGCCAGATGGTACTCTATGCGGCGCTGGTCATCGTCCTATACAGCCTCTGGCAGGTCCTGGAGGGAGGATGGCCGAACGGGTGGCGGCGACTCGGCCGGCTGGCGCTGGCCGGGCTGCTGGGCATCGCGATGGCGGCTCCTGTTCTGCTCCCTGCGCTGGAGCGTTTCCCGCTGACGGTGCGGGCCGGCATGCCTCTGGAAGCGCGCCGCGGCCTGGAATATTTCCCGACGATGTTGATAGACATCCTATCTCCCTCTTTCCACGGCCGGGGAGTGGATCAATCCTGGCTGGGGTGGGCTCGGGCCGAGACCGGCTATGTAGGCGCTGTAGCCCTTTACATCGCCATTCTCGGTATCTTAGGAAACCTTCGCCAACGCCGCACCTGGGCACTGGTCGCCCTGGGATTCCTGGCGTACGAGATCGCCCTCGGCTACCAGGGATGGCTGTATCCCCATCTGGCCCCCTGGCCGCTCTTTGCCGAATCCTGGAAGACGGCACGGGCCATCTTTGTCCTCTCGCTGGCGCTGGCTATCCTGGCGGCTCAGGGCATAGAATCCCTCCGCCATCGGCACCGGTGGCGGGTGTTCCTGTGGGCCGGCGGGCTGGTCATCGCTGGGCTCTTTCTCTGGCTACGAGCCCCGGCACTGGTATCCGCCGTACCGGATGGCTCTCCCCGTCTCAACGCGTTAGTCGGCCTGCGATTCGCCGCTCTCCTGGCCTGGGGGACGGCCGGGTTGGGATGGATGGCGTCTACAAGCCCCCGCTGGGGGCAGGCTGGGCTGCTTCTCTTGCTCCTGGCCGAACTGGTTGCCCTGGGAGCGACGGTTGAAGCAGAGCCGTCCCCTCAACCGGGTCCCGTCCACGAACCCGCCAAAGCCTTCCTGCGCGCCGATACCGGTTGGTTTCGGGTGGACGTGGACGCAGCCGCCCGTGGGGTATGGTCTCCCGTTTCCCTGCAGGTGGATGGGTTTGAAGTTCCCCAGAGCGCGGGGAACGCCATTGACCTCCGGGAATTCGTCGTGATGTACTGGTCTATTCCCCACCGAACTCATCCCGCTTATCGGATGCTGGGGGTCAAATATATCCTTGTACCAAAAGGCGCTCCACCGGGGGGAGAGGGTATCTGGCCCGTTTTTGTAGACGACCCGCTGGTGGATATCCACCTGAACACCCTGGCCCTGCCCAGGGTCTGGCTGGTTTATCGGACAGAAGTGGTCAGCAGTTACGGCGAGGCAATGCAGCGGGTGCTGGACCCCGAATTTCGCCCCGAACTGCTGGCGTTCGTGGAGAATGGCCCCATCCTGAACGGAACCGGGAAGGGACAGATTGAACTGGGATGGTACAGTCCCAATGACGTGGTATTGACCGTTCACACCGACGAAGCGGCGCTTCTCGTAATCTCGGACATGTTTTATCCCGGATGGTATGGCGAACTGGATGGCCGACCTGTCTCTGTCTACCGCACGAACGGCATCCTGCGGGGGATGGTCGTCCCGCCCGGCACTCATCGGGTAGAGATGCACTTCCGGCCCCGCAGTTTGCGTATCGGGCTGGGATTGGCTACGGTAGCCCTTTGGATTCTGACCATTGGAGGAATATGGAGAAGAGCAGTACGATTCCCAAATCCCGCCGGACTTCCTTGCTGATTGGGGGGCTATTGACACTGACGTTGATCGCCTGGGCGCTGCGGGTGACCACCCTCACGTTCCAGAGCATGTGGATCGACGAAGTGATGGCCCTCTACTTCACGCGCGGGACGTTCACCGAAACCCTTCAGACGATCGTCCGTCCCGAGCACAACGGCCCTCTTTTCTACCTTCTACTCTTCTGGTGGCGACACCTGGTAGGGGATTCGGATTTCGCCGTCCGCTATCTCTCCGTCCTGTTTTCCATCCTGACCCTTCCCCTGGTCTACCGATTGGCCCGTACATTGCTGAACCGGCGCGCGGCGGCCCTGGCACTGGGACTGACAGCCTTCTCGCCGTTTATGCTCTGGTTTGCTCAAGAGGCCAAGATGTACGCGCTCCATATGGCTGTCGCTACCGCCTCTACCTTGATGCTCCTGGAGGCCTTTCGGAGAGGCAAAGTCTGGCGATGGATCGCTTATGGCCTTCTGGTCTCCCCCGTGCTCTACAGTCATCTGTTCGGCGGGTTTCTACTGGCGGCCCAGGGGGTGATGAGCATCGTCCTGGGCTGGAAACGACCGAAGCGCTGGCTGGCCTACGGCATGACAATACTGGCAGTGGTGCTGGCCCACCTGCCCCTTGCACAGATGGCCTGGAACGTCATCCGTTTCTACCAGCCCCGGGACATCTGGCGGTATTTTGTCCCCCTAAAAGATATGGCCCGCGACCTTCTGGCCCAGTACTTTTACCGCCTCTCCTACCTGGAGGCCTCCTGGTGGCTCCTTCTCCCTCCGGCGGTGCTTTTCCTTGCAGGGGTAGTGGCCCTCTGCTGCAGCCGTCGGAGGGACGCCTGGATTTTGCCGATTCAGGCGCTCTTGCCGGTGCTCATCTTCTATCCGGTCTCTTACCGCGCCCCCGTATATTCGGCGAAATACCTTTCTGCCATTGCCCCGGCGGTCGTGATTCTGGTCGCCTGGGGCGCGGAGCGGTTGGCCCGCCTCTGGCGGCCCCTGGGGTTGATCGTTGCCGTCTTGGGGCTCCTGATGCTGGGAGGGATCCGGCGCGATCTGACCGACCCGGCCTTCCAGCGGGGAGACTGGCGTTTTATCGCCCGTTATATAGAGACACACGAAAGCCCTAAAGATGTGGTGGTGATTTCGGCCTTTTATACCAGCCATGCCTTTCAACGGTACTATCGGGGGATTTCTACGGTGCTCCCCTTTGAGGCCAACCCATATGAGCCGGAGTTCATCTACCGGGGATTGCCAGAACATTACGACCGGATGTGGCTTGTCCTTCACCACGATGAGGTAATGGCCCCGAAAAACCGGTTGCTGGAGGCCGCCGATGCCCTGTTCCCGCGCATCACCGAACAGTATCCCAACGCGGGACAGATTACCCTGATCGGATACCAGTTACACCCCTTCCGGACCGCCATTCCCGAAGAAGCGCATCCCCTGAACGTCTGTTTTCAGAACGGGCTCTGCCTGATGGGCTATCAGGTGGATGCAACGGTTCTTCCGCCAACGGAAAACCTATCCCATCCTCCCAGCAACTGGCTCCATATCACCCTGTACTGGCAACGACAGGACTCTTTTGACGGTGTTCCCGTCCGCCCCCTGGTCCGGCTGATAGACGGGTCCTTCAACGTCTGGGGGGGTAATATGGAGCGCCAGCCCGACCTGCTCCATCATTATCCCATAGAGCGCTGGCCCCCCGATCGGCTCGTGGAGGCCCATTACGACCTCAACCTGAATCCGGTTACCCCGCCGGGGGAATACCGCCTGGAGGTCAGCCTGGCGATAGAGGGGGATGAAAGCCGACGCGTTCCCTTAAGCCAGCCGCTCTCCGATATACCTCCGGACCGTTTCATCTTTGAAAATGTCCGTATTATACCCGGACGGTGAAACCGTCAGTCCGTTCTCTCTCCCTATTCCTCCCGATGGGCCTGCGGGAGAGTATACGGTTGCTGCGGGGATATATGAACTCCCCAGCGGTATCCGGCTATCCTTTCCGGAAGGAGAACATGACTTTCTCCCGCTCGGCCCGATAGAGATTCAGCGCCAGACGGGACTCCCCTGATCGGTCAGGCTATTGCCAATCTATTCAAGCAGTGCCCTGCCTATGCCTGAATTACCCGAAGTAGAGACCCTCGCCCGGGCGCTCCGGAACTCCCTGATCGGCCGACAGATCGTGCGGGCCGACGTGCACTGGGCGCGCGCCGTCATCACGCCTTCCTCATCATCCGCGTTTGCAGACCAGGTTCCGGGACATCGCATTCGGGATGTGCGCCGTCGCGGGAAGTGGTTGATGTTCGCCCTGGATGGGTCAAAATGGCTTTTGATCCATCTGCGTATGAGCGGGCGATTGGTGGTGGAGGAGGCGGAAGTCCCGGAGGACCCCCATACCCGTGTGCTCCTCCACCTGGACGACGGGCAGCAGTTGCGCTTCTCCGATCCGCGCAAATTCGGGCGGATGGCACTGGTGGACGACCCGGAGGAGATTCTGAGCGGCCTGGGGCCGGATCCGCTGGACCCGGCCCTTACACCCCGCGACTTATGGGAGATGCTCCGTGGGAAACGGGCTCGCCTGAAGCCTCTGTTGATGGACCAGCGGCTTCTGGCTGGTTTGGGGAATATCTATGCAGACGAAGCGCTCTGGGAAGCGGGGCTGCACCCGCTGCGGCGTTCAGACACGCTGAGCGAGGAAGAGGCGGAGCGCCTGCATCGGGCCGTCCGGCGAGTTCTGGAGGCCGCCATCGCGCGCCAGGGCACCACTCTGCCGGACCGGCGGTATCTCCTCCCCGACGGACGGCCCGGGGAATTCGCGTCCCATCTGGCGGTCTACGGGCGGGAGGGGAAGCCCTGCCCCCGCTGCGGCGCGGAGATTGTCCGCGTCCGTCTGGGAGGGCGAAGCGCACATTTCTGCCCCCGCTGTCAGCCAGAATAGGGATTTATCGGGGGGAAACGCGGGATTGCGGCGGTACCACCGCCGCAATCCCCTCCTTGCCTGCAGAAATGCTCCCCTATCGGGGCTGCTTCCAGAAGCAGATCATCTGCTGCGCACGAAAAGCAACCTGCACCAGTTCCCATCCCCGGTCGCCGATTCCGTTGAGCACTGCCTCTATCGCCCGCAGAAATGGGTCCCCGGCGTCAAAGTAACAGATCCCCTCGGTGTCGCAGTAGAGCATCGGCGGTATTTCGGCCACCGATTCCGGCAAACGGCCCAGAATCTCCTCGGCGCTGTGCACGGTCACACGATACTGCCAGCGGCTCATCGGTCCTCCTTCCCAAGGCGCGCTCCCTACAGGACCATCGGCTCCCGGTAGAGGCCGAAGACCTCCCGGAAGATGTCCATAATCTCCTGCAAAGTGGCATACGCGCGGACGGCGTTCAGGATGTGGGGCATGACGTTCTCCGTCCCCTGGGCGGCGATGCGCAGTCGGTCCAACGCCTGCCCCACGGCCCCGTTATCCCGTTCCGCCCGCACCCGGGCCAGCCGTTCGCGCTGCCGCCGGTGTCCCTCAGAGTCCATCTTCAGAAGCGGCACCCGAATCGGCTCCTCGGCAACGAACTCGTTGATCCCGACGATAATGCGTCGGCGCTCATCTATCTCCCGCTGATAGCGGTAGGCGGCGTCGGCGATTTCTTTCTGGAAGAAACCGGCCTCAATCGCCGGGATGACTCCACCCAGCGCCTCTATGCGGGCGAAGTAGTCGTATGCCTCCCGTTCCAGCCGGTCGGTGAGCGCTTCTATGGCGTAGGCGCCGCCCAGGGGATCCACGGTGTTGACCACTCCGGACTCATGGGCGATAATCTGTTGCGTGCGCAGCGCGATGGTGACGGCGAATTCGCTGGGGAGGGCCAGGGCCTCATCCAGACTGTTGGTGTGCAGGGATTGAGTCCCGCCCAGGACCGCAGCCAGAGCCTGGATCGCCACCCGTACGATGTTGATCTCCGGCTGCTGGGCGGTGAGGGTACATCCGGCGGTCTGGGTGTGGAAGCGCATCCACCAGGAGCGCGGGTTCTTCGCCCCAAAGGTATGGTGCATCTCCCGCGCCCAGATGCGCCGGGCGGCGCGGAATTTGGCGATTTCTTCCAGGAAATCATTGTGGCAGTTGAAGAAGAACGAGAGGCGGGGGGCGAATTCGTCTATATCCAGCCCGCGCCGCAGCGCCCAGCGGACATATTCCATCCCATCCGCCAGGGTGAAGGCCAGTTCCTGAGCCGCAGTGGAGCCGGCCTCGCGGATGTGGTAGCCGCTGATGCTGATGGTGTTCCATTTGGGCAGATACCGGCTCCCGAATTCTATCGTGTCGGTGACCAGACGCATAGAGGGTTCGGGCGGGAAGAGGTACTCTTTCTGGGCGATGTACTCCTTGAGGATGTCGTTCTGGATGGTACCGCCCAGTTGGTCCATCGGCACCCCCTGTTTCTCCGCCGCGGCGATGTACATCGCCCAGATCACCGCCGCTGGACTGTTGATGGTCATGGAGGTGGTGACTTTGTCCAGAGGGATGCCGTCAAAAAGAATCTCCATGTCCTTCAAGGAAGAGACGGCGACCCCACATTTGCCGAACTCTCCCTCGGCCTCCGGGGCGTCGGTGTCGTAACCCATCAGCGTGGGCAGGTCAAAGGCCACGGAGAGGCCGGTCTCCCCGTGGGCCAGCAGATACTTGAAGCGGGCATTCGTCTCTTCTGCGGTGCCGAACCCCGCAAACATCCGCATCGTCCACAGCCGCCCCCGGTACATCGTGGGGTGGATGCCGCGGGTGAACGGGTACTCGCCGGGGAAACCGATTTTCTCCAGATAGTCCCCCTCTACGTCCAGCGGGGTGTATAACCGTTCCACCGGTTCGCCCGAGGCGGTGATGAACTCCGGATACCGCTCCGGCTGACGGTCCAGCGTGGCTTTGAGGGTCGTTTCCTCCCATCGCTTGCGTGCCTCTGCGATCCTTGATCGTTCCTCGGACATTTCCGCCTCCTATCGGTGTGTTGACCCTGCCGCCTCACAGGGATGATTCCTGTACCTTTCGCAGTGCGTCGGCCGCTGCGGCGCGTTCGGCGGCCTGCTTGGAGCGCCCTTCCCCGCGACCGGCGACCTGATCGCCCAGCAGCACTTCCGCGACGAAGGTCTTGGCGTGATCCGGACCGTACTCGGAGACAATGCGGTAGCGGGGCGTCACTCCTTTTTCTGCCTGGGCCCATTCCTGGAATCGGCTCTTGGCGTCCTTATCGGCCTCGTTCGCCAGAATTGCATCCGCCATTGGCGCAATCAGTCGTCGGATGAACCGTTGCGCGGGCTCCAGCCCGCCATCCAGGTACAGAGCGCCGATCAACGCCTCAAAGGCATCGGCCAGATTGGCGGCCCGTTCCCGCCCCCCGCGTTCCTCTTCCCCGCGCCCCAGGCGGAGCAGCTCTCCCAGCCCCACCTGGACCGCCATCTGGGCCAGCGTCTCCTCGCAGACCAGAACCGCCCGCAGGCGGGTCATCTCCCCTTCCCGAAACTCTGGATACTGGTGGAAAATCCATTCCCCTACAACCAGCCCCAGAACGGCATCTCCCAGAAACTCCAACCGCTGGTTATCCCACCCCTCTTCCGGGTGTTCGTGGACGTATGAGGGGTGGGTGAGCGCGCGCAACAGGACTTCCCGGTTGCGAAACGTATGCCCGATCCTTTGCTGGAAACGATCCAGGGGGCCGGCGACGGGAGCCGGTTCTATCGGCTTCTTCCTGGGAGGAATCCATCGTCGGAAAAATGGACCAGCCAATTTACCTCTCCGTCCGATGGAACAGTCGCTGCAGGATGGGCATCGCCGCCGCCACGGCGCGGGCCCGGTGGCTGATACGGTTTTTCGTTTCCGGGGGAAGTTCCGCCATCGTACGGCCGAATTGGGGGAGGTAGAAAACCGGGTCGTAGCCGAAACCGCCTGTGCCGGCCGGTGTCGTGGCGATGAACCCTTCGCACACCCCTTCCACTGTGTACAGTTCACCCTCCGGAGTGGCGATCGCGATCACACAGCGGAAGCGGGCGGTACGGCGCTCCCAGGGGACACCGTCCAGGCGGGAAAGCAGCGCAGCGATGCGGTCGGCATCGGAGCCGGGGACGTAGCGGGCGGAACGAACCCCCGGCGCGCCTCCCAGCGCGTCCACCTCCAGGCCCGAATCGTCGGCCAATGTGATGAGCCCGGAGACCTGCAGGCCGGCGCGGGCCTTGCGGGTAGCGTTCCCGGCATAGGTCTCCTCGTCTTCCTGAACCTGTACCTGACTTCCGATATCGGCCGGGAATCGCAGGGGGATCGCCAAAGGAGCCAGCAAGGCGCGGTATTCGTTGATTTTGCCGGGGTTATGGGTCATGATGAACAATTCGGGCGACCGCTTCCCTTCCAATGGAGTGCCTCCTTCGGTTTGCTGGTGACGCTCCGCGCGTTGGGGTTTTATCATGATGCGCGAGTTCTGTCAAGTAGCATTTTCCTGCGGGCTTGTGCAGTAAATCGCTGGGCTCATATTCAGGTGGCGTAACTGTTCAGGCTATTGTCCTTCAGCGATGGAAATCGCCCCTCAAGGGCTTGCAGCCGGGCGTCCACCGGCGTGGACGCCGTCCCGGCGACCGCGCAGGCGGTCACCCGCCACAAAATGCCCTCCCATGTACGGTTTCAACCGCTGGCTAAACAGTTCCAGAAATTCTTCGTGGCCTTTGTGCAGTCCTTTGTGCTCTTCGTGGTGGGTCAGAAAAAAAACCGCAGTTTAACATGCCCCCAAGGGCACCATAAAGCATGAAAATAGCGTCTTGAATGCCGTGAGCCAGTAGTCACTCCGGTGAGTAGTGATTTTGGGCAAATGCCCCCTCATCCCCCTTGGTCCCCCCTCTCCCCCTGCCCTGCGGGCGGGGGAGAGGGGGGATAGAGAGGGGTTTTGTGGGGCGGCGGC
>CAKZOY010000342.1 GCA_937138275.1 uncultured Chloroflexota bacterium | reverse complement strand
CCAGCGGCCTTTTCAAAGGGCACAGCTACCAATTTTTGTTTTATAACTTAAAATTTGCCATTGTCAATGTAGTTACAGATTCAGGCGGAATTTTGCCCCGGGGAGGAAAGGATGAACGACGAACAGCAAAAACAGGTCTATCTGACGGCGCTGGCGGGACTGCTGCACGATATCGGGAAGTTTGCGCAAAGAGCGGATGCTCCTCTGCGGGAAATTCCCGATGCCCAAACGCGCAAGGAGGTCCGCTACCAGCATGCGCTGGCCGGATATTCCTTTGTCCAAGATTTTGTGCCGGACAAGTTGCGCCCGGCGCTGAGCGGCGTGGCCTATCACCACGCGCCCAAAAGCGACATTGATGAGCGCATCCGCCTGGCCGATTGGCTCTCGGCCGGGGAGCGAGAGGAGTTAGACGGTGACCGAAACGACCAGCGGGTGCCGTATATGCGCTCCATCTTTAGCCGACTGAGAAAATGGGATGTCCCGTGGTACCTGCCCTTGAACCGTCTGGAGTTTCGCCGTCAGGTCATCTTCCCCCAGAAGCGGGACACGACCGGCTGGAAAGACGAGTATCGCAACGAATACTTCCGCCTATGGGAGGAGTTTACCAGGGCCTGCGAGCCCCTGAAGACCATTTCCGACCCCGTCCTCTACCTGGAAACGCTCTATCAGCGAATGCTGGAGTTCACCTGGTGCATTCCGGCGGCCTATTCCGATACGATTCCCGATGTCAGCCTGTACGACCACAGCCGGATGACGGCAGCGTTGGCCGCGTGCTTCGCCGTAGATGGCCGCAACGGGGAGTGGTGTCGCACCGTGAAGGATGACGACGAGGTGGCGGTACTGGTCGCTGGAGATATCGCCGGGGTACAGGATTTCATCTACACGCTGGCCTCCGCTGGGGCAGCCAAAACGTTGCGCGGCCGTTCATTCTATGTACAACTTCTCACCGAAGTGGTCGCAGATTTCGTACTACGCCAATTGGGGCTTCCGCCAACCAATCTGATTTACGCGGGCGGGGGAAATTTTTACCTGCTGGTCGGGGTGACCCAGCAGGAAAAACTCCAGGCGATCGGCCGCGAAGTCACCCAACGACTGGTCAGAGCCCACAAGGGGACCCTGCATCTCACGATGGCGTGGACGCCTCTCAGAAGAGGAGAATTTGACCCGCTCCACTTCCCCGAAGCCTGGCGGCGACTACACGAAGAATGTTTGCTGCCCGCCAAGCACCGCCCGCTGGCGAACCTACCGGAAGACGAATTGTTCACCCTGGTCGGCGGTCCGTTGGGCGTGGGGGGCGACAGGGATCAGAGTTGCAGCATTTGCGGGGCGGAGAAAATGAAAGGGGAACAATTCCGGCGGGAGGGGGAAGCGGGCCCGGAACAAATCCTCAAGTGCGAATTGTGCCACAGTTTTGAGCAGCTGGGGAGCGCCCTGGCCCACGCCACGCATCTGATCTGGCTCCTGGCGCCCGTTCCTTCCATAGAAGAACTCGCCGACACCCACACCTGGCAATCGGGGCTGGTCATCTTTGGCGCGCGCGTCGCCCTGGTGGACGCCCGCCAGTCCCTGAAAGACGAAAACAGCCTGCCGGACCTGAAAGGAGTGACACTGGCCCGGATCAGCGCGTTCCCCGGCGCCGAAAACCCCACTCCCATCCTCTCCGCTCTGGGCTCAATTCCAGTGGTATGGACGGTGCGCCCCCTGGCCCAACTGGTGCCCCTGGACCGGTACCGTCGTCCGATGACGTTTGACGAACTGGCCGAAAGAAGCCGGGGCGTCAAGCGCTGGGGAGTGTTGCGGATGGACGTGGATGACCTGGGGACTCTCTTCCAGCAAAGGCTGACGCTCTCCCGCCTGGCATCCCTTTCGCTGAGTTTGCGCCTTTTCTTTGAGGGGTGGCTCCCCTACCTGGCTGGACCGCAGGACGAAAGGGGAGACCCCGACGATCTGAGGCCCCAACTGTATCTGCAATATGCTGGGGGGGATGACCTGTTCATTGTCGGGGCGTGGGATGCCCTCCCGCGCTTCGCCCAGCGGGTCCGGCGCTCTTTTGCCGAGTATGTGGGCGAAAATCCCCATATCACCCTTTCCGGGGGCATCAGCCTGGCGGAGAGCAAGTATCCCCTCTACCAGGCTGCCCGCGAGGCCGGAGCAGCGGAAAAGGAAGCGAAGGGGCTACCCGGTAAAAGTGCTGTTGCCTTCCTGGGCCGGGCCGTCCCCTGGAACCAGATGGAAGAGGCGATGCGGTACGCCTATGAACTGGCTCAGTGGTGCGAGCAAAAGGGCGCGCCGAAGGCATTGCTCCAGACACTCCTGGAAATCGCTGCCGAATATGAGCGCAACCGACGGCAGAACGCGCGATGGAGGGACAAAGCCTTCTTCGGCCGCTGGATGTGGGTTTCCTTCTACCAACTCACCCGCACCGCTGCCCAGGTCAAGGATAGAGACATCAAAGAAAAAATCATCGCCCTTCGCGATCGGTTAGTCGTCTCCGCTCCGCTTATACAGACCATCGGCCTTGCCGCCCGCTGGGCAGAACTGCTGACCCGCAAACGGGAGGAATCTGACACAAGGAAAGAGTAGCAAGTCATTCCCGAACCATTGGAATCAGAAACCTTCAAAAATATCAGGAGGTTAATATGAAAAAGCCAGATTCTCACAAAGAGCAACAAGCAGTTCCCATTCCGGATCGGGCCACCATCCAGCGCATCATCGCGGCGGGCGATCCGGAAGCGCTGGTGGAGTGGGCCGACAAAATCGGTTCTGCCATCGCCAATAAGATTACCACCAGCCAGATTCGCAACATCTTCGGTACCGCGCGTCAGATTCAATTGCGCTGGGATAACGACCCCGATGGCGCCTACCGGGACGCCGTGCTCCTGCGCCCCAAACTGAGTTACTTCGCCAAGCGCGAGGGACGCGCAATGGAGGACCTGCGCAAAATTCTGACGCCCGCCCTGGAAGTTATGAGCCAGACCGAAAGCGCCGACGAACGGCGCAAACGCTTCAACCGTTTCGTGGACTTCTTTGAGGCCATCGTGGCCTACCACAAAGCCTATGGTGGAAACTAAGGAGGTAATCCTATGACCAACGTGACCCTTTTCGGGCGAGTCATCATCAGCGGAGGTATCCGCGCGGTAACCGGCCTGCACATCGGCGGCTCCCCCGGCGCCCTGGCAATCGGCAATGTGGATATGCCCGTCATCCGCGACCCGGTAACCGGAAAGCCCTACATCCCCGGCTCTTCCCTCAAGGGCAAGATGCGCTCTCTGGCGGAAAAGATGACCGGTGCGCCGCAG
>CAKZOY010000341.1 GCA_937138275.1 uncultured Chloroflexota bacterium | reverse complement strand
GGGGGCAAGGGGGGTGAGGGGGATAAAGGGAATCCCTGGCAACAAAGAAAACCTCGGAACGAACATTCGGACTCCCATCCGGGCAAGGGATGATACGACTTTGTGAGACTTTGTGAAAGACCGGGTGATACGACTTTATGAGAATCAACAGGGCAAGGGCTTGTGCAGCAAATCATTTTCGCTCCGTAGCGCACTACAAACGTTGTTGCACCCGTTCGTAGTCTGCCACAGAGCACAGCGGAGTGATGTCGCTCGTAGTCCGCCACGGAGCGCATCTGGATGGGCGGCGCCTGTACCGCCGGTTGGCGTTGGACAAGAAAGCGGGTATAATTGAAACCGGACCCCAATCCCAACTTTTCGGAGGAACGGATGGGAAAGCGAATCCGAGTGCTGATCGCCAAGCCCGGACTGGACGGTCACGACAGGGGGGCGAAAGTGGTCGCCCGGGCACTGCGGGACGCCGGTATGGAGGTCATCTATACCGGCCTGCGGCAGACGCCGGAGATGATTGTGGAGGCCGCCCTGCAGGAGGACGTGGACGCCGTGGGCTTGAGCATCCTCTCCGGCGCCCATATGACCCTGGTCCCGCGCGTCGTTGAAGGGCTGCGGGAAGCGGGGCTGGACCACGTCAAGGTCTTCGTTGGCGGCATCATCCCCGATGAGGACGTCCCCGCCCTGAGGTCTGCAGGGGTGGAGGAAATCTTCGGCCCCGGAACCTCCACGTTCTCCATTGTGGAGGCCGTCCGGCGGGCGGTGGGCGAGGAATAAAGTGGACCTGGTCCCCAATGTTCTGAACGGCGACCGGCGGGCGCTGGCGCGGCTCATATCGCTGATAGAAGACGACGGTCCACCGGCCCGCGCGGCGCTGGCGGTGCTCTACTCCTACACCGGTCGGGCTCACGTCGTCGGCGTGACCGGCGCCCCGGGCACGGGCAAATCTACCCTGGTCAATGAACTGGCGAAGGGTTTACGCGCCCGCGGGGCGACGGTGGGCATCGTCGCAGTGGACCCGACCAGTCCCTTTACCGGCGGGGCGCTCCTGGGCGATCGGGTGCGGATGCGCGACCTGGCGGGCGATCCCGGCATCTTTATTCGCAGTATGGCGACGCGGGGCAGTTTGGGAGGACTGGCGCGCGCCACCGGCGACGCGGTCAAGGTCCTGGATGCCGCCGGGTTTTCGGTGGTGCTGGTGGAGACGGTGGGGGTAGGACAGGCGGAGGTGGACATCGCCCGCACTGCTCACACGACCATCGTCGTGGAGGCCCCCGGCCTGGGGGACGACGTCCAGGCCCTGAAAGCGGGTCTGATGGAAATCGCCGATGTTCTGGTGGTGAACAAGGCCGACCGGCCCGGTGCGGCGCAGACGGTCCGCGCGCTGGAGGTCGCTCTGGACCTGGGACGGAACAGCGCCGGGCATACCGGGGCGACGGCCTGGCGGCCCCCCGTCCTCAAGACCGTTGCGCTGGACGGGAGTGGGGTGGGGGAGGTACTGGAGGCGATCGCGGCCCATCGGGCGTACCTGCAGGCCAGTGGGCTCTGGGACCGCCGGGAGCGGGAGCGCGCGCGGGAGGACCTGCTCCGCGCGCTGGAAGGGGAACTGTTCTCCCATCTACTCTGCGAAGTGGGGGAAAAGGAACTGGAGGATTGGGTGGACCGGCTCGTCCGTCGGGAGACGGACGTTTATACGGCGGTGCAGGCGCTGATGGGCCGATGCTTCGTCTCTACCTGATTCGCCACGGACGGTCGGCGATGAACGCCGAGCGGCGGGTTCAGGGGTGGCTGGACCCGCCGCTGGACGAAAGGGGCCGGGCGGAAGCGGAGGCCGTCGCCCGGCGGCTGGCAGGGCGGTCGGTGGAGGCCGTCTACTCCAGCGACCTGCGTCGGGCGCGGGAGACGGCGCAGGTCGTGGCCGACCTTCTGGGCCGGCCGCTGATTCTGGACCCCCGCCTGCGGGAGCGGGATTTTGGGCCCATCTCCGGCCTGACGGTGGAGGAAATCCGCCAGGGGTTTCCGGAGGTGGTTCGCACCTGGGAGGCGAACCGGGCCGATTTTCCCGGAGGGGAACTCTCGGCATCTTTCCGAGATCGGGTGACGGCGGCTTTCGCCGACATCATCTCCGCCCATCCGCAGGGGGAGGTCGCTGTCGTGGCCCACGGTGGCACGCTGGCGGTGTATCTGAGTTCGCTCCTGGGGCTTCAACCGGGGTGGCGGATACCCCTGCGCCTGGACAACGGGTCGCTGAGCGTTGTGGAGATAGAGGACGGTCGCCCGCGCATCTGCGGGGTGAATGATTGCTGTCATCTGGAGGAGATGGGTTAAAAAACTCCCTCCACCCGCCCATCCCGCAGTCGGAGCACCCGGTCGGCCTGTGTTGCCACTGCGTCGTTGTGGGTCGCCACGAGCACGGTGATCCCCCGCTCCCGGTTCAACTGCCGCAGGAGTGCCACGATCTCCGCCCCCGCCCAGCTGTCCAGATTCCCCGTCGGCTCGTCGGCCAGAATGATTTTCGGGGTGTTGATCAGCGCCCGGGCGATCGCCACGCGCTGCTGCTCCCCACCGGAGAGTTGCCCGGGCAGGTGGTGCAGGCGCTCTCCCAGCCCCAGGGCCGTCAGCAGTTCCTTCGCCCGTTCCTCCAGGCGGAACTTCAGCCCCCGACGGTAGGGGATCAGCGGGAGCATCACGTTCTCCAGGGCCGTCTGTGTTGGCACCAGGTGGAACATCTGGAAGACGAAGCCGATGCGCTCCCGGCGGAAGTCCGCCAGGGCATCTCCCCGTAGGGTGCTCAGGTCCACCCCGTCCACCACCACCCGCCCGGAGGTGGGCCGGTCCAGCGTGCCGATGAGGTTGAGCAGGGTGGATTTCCCGCTGCCGGAGGGTCCGGTGATGGCGACGAACTCCCCGGCGGCAATCTCCAGGGTGACCCCGTCCAGCGCCCGCACCGGCGCGCCATCGCTGTAGATTTTGCTCAGATTTTCGGTCTGAATCATCACCGCTCTCCTCCTTAGCAAACTTGCCCACTTGCAAACTTACAAACTTGCAAACTTGCTTATTCCGCGCGCACCGCCTCCGCCGGGGGAACCCGCGCCGCCACCCGGGCCGGGTAGAGGGCCGCCAGCATCCCCACACCCACCGGCACCGCCAGCCCTGCCGCCGCGGCCCCCAATAGCCCCAGCCCGAACTCCCGGTAGAGCGCCAGATACACCCCCAGCCCCAGCGCCGTCCCGGCCAGCCCGCCCGCCAGCCCCAGCAGCGCCCCTTCGGCCAGAAACAGCCCCATCACCGCTCCTGTCCGCCAGCCTATCGCTTTCAGCACACCAATCTCTGCCCGCCGTCTCTCCATTTCCACCAGCAGCACGTCCGCCACTGCCAGTGCACCAATCCCCACCGTCACGCCCACCATCCCCCAATGATACCCGCTCACCCGCATCAGGATGTATTGCCCCAGCAGCGTCAGCGCCAAGTACCCCCGCATCCCCGCCAGCAGGCAGAGCAGAAACGTCAGTATCCCCGCACCAGCAGCCATCACCCCCACCGCCAGCCAAGCCTGCACCCCTCGCCTCCACAGGGAGCGGCCCGCATACCCCAGCCAGCGGGGCGCCCTCGCCTGCACTGCCTGCTCCCCCTGCCGGATGACGACCACTGGCGGTACCCGACCGGCCCAAATCGCCGGAAGCGCGAAACCCGCCAGGCAGAGCAATATCCCGGTGGGGAGGATCAGCAGCGCCCGACCCGCCGGGAACACCAGCCCCAATCCCTTCGCCAGCCCCCCGGCCAGCCCCATCCCCACGATCCCGCCCGCCGCGCCGATAAGCAGCCCTTCCGTCAGGATCAGCGCCGCCAGCGAGCGCCCCCGCCACCCCAGCGCCTTCAACAGGCCCAACTCCCCGACCCGCCCCACCACCGTCGTGGCGGAAGTGTTGAAAATGAAGAGCGCGCAGACCCCCAGCAGCGCTACAAACAGGAGCAGGTCGGCCCGCCGAACCTCCCGGTGGGTGGTAAGGGTGACTCCCTTCTGGACCCAGTACTCCTCCATATACCCCAGGCCGGGGATGTGCACCGGCACAGGCCGTGGGGATGAGCCGACAACCACATCCACTTCCAGACCCGTGCGCCGGATGATCTCCGAGGCGATCGCCTCTATCCGACTCTGGGTCTGAGGGGAGAAACGGTCAATTCCCGCCACCCGCACCCGGATGGTGCTGATGCAATCCTCTCCGGCAATGGCCCGGGCAGCCTCCAGCGTCGTCAGTAGCAGCGGCGGGGACTGGAAATAGTCGGATGGTTTGCTCGTCGGTCGGATAAGGATGGGGGGGGCAGGATCGCCGTTTTCGTCGTACCGAAGGACTCCTCTGGGGGGAAAGTAGGTCTCCAGGGGAACGGCAGATAGTTCCTCCGGCAAGCCCAGTTTCTCCACGTTGAAGGTCCCAACGACAAACCAGGCGAAGGGAGAGACGGAGTGCTGGGTCACCTCCCGGAAACCCTCTTCCCTGGGGACCGCTTCCAGCACCGGTTCCCAGCCCTGGAAGGGGGGAAGCACCCGGTACTCCACCGGCGATGCCCTCCACACCGGGGGCACCGTGCCCTGGAAAGGGTGAAACCATATCGTTCCCCCGGGTTCCGAAAAGGCCCCGACCCGTTCTCTGTAAGCCTCCCACCCTTCCCGTGTGTTGCCCGCTACGACTTCCCCGTGGGGCAGGGTCGCCAGAAACTCCGCGCCGCCCCTGCTGAGAATGTCCCGAATCCCCTGAACCTCTGACGGCAGTTCCAGTTGCACCACCTGCCCGGATACGGTGAAGGAAAGATAGGGAGTGACGTTCAGCAGGACGGGAACGGAGTAGAGCTTCGTCTCCGAGACTCTGGGAAACTTGGGGAAGATTTCGTCTATGGGGAGAAGCGGAATGGCCACCTTCTGGAGAGGAGTCCCACTGGTCACCGCTCGACTCAGGCCCACAAGGGCTTCCTCCGCCTCCGGGTCCACCCCCACCAGCAGCCCGGACACCGAAAAGGCACAGGACGGCATCGCCCAGGCGGGAGATACTCCTTTCGCGGTCAACTCCTCATCGGAAAGCGCGCTGGCGTCGGGGCCGATGTGGTAAAATTCGGGGCCATAACCCTCCCGGAAAAGGCGCACCCCGTCGTCCTCTGTGAAGGCACAATAAGTGGCGTAGGTTCCCGGAGGAAGCACCTCGGTAATCAGCAAACTCAGCGATTTTTCAAACCCACCGACGACCGCGATCGGGGCAGCCACCTCCACCCCCGGGATGTTCCGGATGGCCTTGTACTGGGCGAAAGAGATGCCGCCGGGAATCCCCAGAAGGTAGTTGGGCTGGACCAGGTTGTACTGCTCCTCCACTTCCGAGCGGTAACCGGGGGGACGCACCAGGATGTCGTAGGTGGTGCGCCAGTAGCGGGCGAGGTCCTGGTCCACCTCTACGATGGTGGTCTCCGAAGCGGAGAGGAACAGACCGAAAGCCGCGCTGACGACCAGCACGGCGGAGAAGAGCAGCAACGTGCGGAAAGGGCGATTGCGTAAGGGAGAAAACACAAGGCGGCACATCACCGTCACGGGTTACGGACATCTACCCACAAACTCTGCACATTTGTGGTTATAATAGCAGGCTTCATAGCCCCAGCAAGGATCAACAATTCGCAGATATACGCGGCACCATCCTCTTTCCTGAATGACAACCGGATGTTTCCGTATACCGGCGATATACTTGTCCTTTTCCCCCTCCCATCCTCTTGAGGGTGCTGAAAAAGTCGCTTTGGGGGAACGAAAATCCCAGAAAAGGGCGAAAAATGCCCTGAAAGTGGAACAAAACAACCATTTTTCTTGGTGCCTTTGCGTCTTAGTGGTTTATAGAAAGAGTTTCTCAGCACCCTCCTCTTTTATGGGTAAGTTTTTTTGGGGAGCGGCCCTCCTCGCCCCGCCGTGAACGGCGGGGCTGAGGGGAAAAGGGCGCTTAAGCGCCCTTAGTGAAAAAACCTACCCATGCAAGCCTCCCATCTCTCCCTTCCCCTAATCCCCCAGCGCC
>CAKZOY010000340.1 GCA_937138275.1 uncultured Chloroflexota bacterium | reverse complement strand
CTATTCACAGGGCAATTGGATTGGGTGTCAGATGTGTTTCCGTTTTGGGGCAAACTTCCGCTGATGCTCTTCAGGGGGGTGCAGAAAAAGTGGCGAGGGGGTGAGGTGCCTCATATGGGGTAACTGCTCACCGCAGAGTCGCAGAGGACACAGAGAAATTCTTTCTCGTTCTGTAACTGTTCAGCCGCTCAATAGGTGGCATATAGCGATTGCCGATCCTCTTTTGCCGTCAGGTTGAAACCTGCGGCTTCGGGATGCCCACGAGGGGCATCCAAAGGATGCCCACAAGGGGCATCCCTACGGGGGACGCGGAAAACGGTCGGCGAAGGCCGACCGTCGGCCGAAGGCCCTCCAGGGGCGACTTTCAGTCGCTGAAATCGGATCAGCGGGGTTTCGGGGCGGGCGGCCTTCGGCCGCCCGCCCCTTCTGCTCAGCCCAGCACGGCCCCCCGGCTGGCTGGGCCGACGGCACGGGCGTAGAGGCGCAGGAATCCCGGAGAGATGTCTTTCGGGGGTGGCGTCCAGTTACTCAACCGCGCCCGCAACTCCGCCTCGCTCAGGTGGACGTTCAGCGTGCGGGCGGGGATGTCAATTTCAATGATGTCGCCATCGCGCAGGGCAGCCAGTGGCCCGCCCTCCGCCGCTTCCGGACAGATATGACCAATACAGGGCCCGCGCGTTGCGCCGGAGAAGCGCCCATCGGTGATCATGGCTACCGAGTCCGCAAGCCCCATCCCGACCATGATGGCAGCCGGGAGCGAGAGTTCCCGCATCCCCGGGCCGCCGCGCGGCCCCTCGTAGCGCACGACCAGCACATCTCCGGGCTGAACCCGTCCTCCCAGCAGGCACTCCTGGACATCTTCCTCCCGGTCAAACACCCGCGCCGGGCCGATATGACGCATCATGGTCGGAGAGACGCCGCTCACTTTGACGACGGCCCCTTCGGGCGCGAGGTTGCCGTACAGCACCGCGATGCCTCCCGTCGGAGATAGCGGGTCATCCAAGGGACAGATGATATCGGGATTGACAATCTCGGCATTGGCGGCAACCTCTCTCAGCGTGCGACCGCAAACGGTGGGAGCGTTCAGGTCCAGCAGCGGTGCCAACTGTTTCAGCAGGGCCGGTACCCCTCCGGCACGCCCAAAGTCGGAGACGGTGTACGGAGAAGCGGGCTTGAACCGGGCCAGCAACGGAGTCTCCCGTCCGAGGCGGTCCCAGTCGTCCAGATGTATCTCCGAACCCAGTTCGGTAGATAGCGCTGCCAGATGCAGGACTGCGTTGGTAGAGCCTCCGATCGCCTGCACAACCCGGATCAGGTTGTACAGCGTTCCGGGCGTCACCACCTGGCGGAAGGCTATCCCGCGCCGGAGGGCATCCACCACACACTCCCCTGCCGTACGGGCCAGGTCCAGCAGGGCGGGGTTGACCCAACGGGAGCGCGGCATCGTGGCGGGAATGGTGGCGTTACCGGGCAGGCTGAGACCCGCGGCCTCCACCATCACGCACATCGTGTTGGCTGTGCCCATCATATTGCACACACCGGGGCCGGGGCAGGCCGCCCGTTCTATTTCGTGGAGGTCGCTCTGTGTAATTTCCCCCCGGCGGGCGCGGCCGATGGCCTCTTTCACGTCGCTGGTGATCACACGCTGACCGTGCCAGGCCCCTTCGGCCATCAGCCCACCGGTGACAAAGACGGTGGGCAGGTCCAGCCGGGCCGCAGCCATCAGCATGCCCGGGATGATTTTATCGCAGGACGCGATACAGACCAGGGCATCCAGGCTGTAGGCGCGGGCGGTCAGTTCCACCGAGGCGGCAATCAGGTCGCGGGTGGGCAGTACGGCGTGCATCCCGGCCCCCTGACAGATGCCGTCGCAGAGGGCGATGGTGTTGAACTCCAGCGGGATGGCACCGGCCGCGGTTACCCCATCCGCGACCGCCCGCGCCACCCGCCGCAGATGGATATGCCCGGGCACCATACTGCTCCACGAGTTGGCAATGCCGACCAGGGGCTTGCTCTCTACCCCTTTCACCCCACAGGCGTGGTAAAGCCCCCGCGCATACGCTCCCACTAACTCTCGTCGCTTCATGGCGCCGACCCTTGCGGGGAGAGTTTTCTACCCGTGCATCTGCTCCAGTTCGGCCCGCAACCGGGCGTGGCTGGCCTTGGTGATGGGATACCAGAACAGGAGCGGCAGACTGAGGATGAGGACGACGGAGGGGATCAGGCCGAAAAAGAGGCGAATGCCCAGCCGCGCCAGGTCCGTCTGCGCAACACCGGGCACATAACCGAACAGGTCCAGAGACCATCCGCTGACTGCTACCCCCAGAGCGTTGGTCAATTTGTTTAAGAGGGCCCAAACCCCGTAGTACGTGCCCT
>CAKZOY010000339.1 GCA_937138275.1 uncultured Chloroflexota bacterium | reverse complement strand
GCGATGACCACCCCGCGACGAGAATTGACCCGGTCCATCCCTTTCTGCAGGACCTGCTGGGCAACCTGTTGCAATTCCAGGTCTATGGTCAGGTAGACGTTGTGACCGGGGACGGGGGGGATTTCGTCTCCCAGAACCCGTACTACCCGCCCCAGAATGTCCGTCTCCTGGTAGCGCTGGCCCGGAGTACCGCGGAGCCATTTCTCCATCGTCATCTCCACCCCGGCGTAGCCGATCCGGTCGGTGGCGGGGTCATATCCCTTCTGGATATATTCCTTGGCCCGCTCCGCCGGGATCGCCCCCAGGTAGCCCACCAGTTGGGAGACCAGTGAGCCGTAGGGATACTGACGGCGAGAAACCACGTCCACCCGAACGCCGGGGAAGGCGAAGTCCCCGCCCTGGGCGATGATCAGTGCGACCGTCCGATCCACGTTGGTAGCAACGATGAGGGGATCATAGGGCGCGTAGGTGATGGTGCCCGCATCCAGCGCCCGGTCCACCTTTTCTTTCAGCCCCCGCTGCTCCCCATTCTGGGTGTAGGGGATGCCCAGTAGTGCTGCCAGGCGACGGAGTTCCGTCTCTTTTTGGAGTTCGTCTTCCGGGAGGAGCGCCGGGATGATGACCACCTGGAAGGCGGGGACGTTGCGCACCAGCGGTTCCCCGTCCCGACTGTAGATGATGCCGCGCGGGGCCGGAATGGAGACCAGTTCCGCCCGCTGCTGCTCCGCCCGCTTCACCCACAGGTCCGTCTCTATGACCTGAAGGCGATAGAGGCGGACCGCGTAAACAGCCAGCAGCAGCGGCAGGAGCAGCCCCAGCAGGATCAGGCGGGGCGAGGTCAGGAGCAACATCAGCCGACGCGCCCATCCGCGCGCCGGAAGGGTGGAGTTCTTAGTAGCCATCCAGCGTGAATCCCTCCGGACGGGTCCGACGGTCCAGCCAGGAAAGGGGCTGGTGCATAACGGGCGCCAGCAGGGCGTTGATCAGAGCGGACGGGGCAGCGGTATGGGAGAGCGCGTATGCCCAGTCCACCGCATAGCCTGTTGCGATGAGGGCCAGCAAGAGCAGAGTGTGATAGAGAAAACAGGCCACCAGGGCCAGCAACATCAGTTGGAACGTGGTGGAGCCCAGTTCCCGCCCCCACTGCTGACCGACCAGAATGGCGGCGACCAGAAGGGCCAAAGCGAATCCCCCGAACGGCCCGCCGGAGAGGACGTCCAGCAACAAGCCCGCGATAAAGGCCCAGACGGCCCCTTCGGTCGGGCCGCGCAGGAAGGCCCACCCGGCGACCAGCAGGAAGACCAGGTCGGGCCGGGCGCCGAAGAGGGATACCCCCGCCAGCGCAGTGCTCTGCACCAGCGCAGCAACGGTCAGCAATGGAAGGACAACATACAGATTAAGGATGGTTCACCTCAACAGTGATGAGGGGGTGCTAAAGGCCAGACCCCGCTTGCACAAGGTCTGGACACGACCCACGAACTATTCCCTCGGCTCCTCCTGCACCAGGGGCTGAAAGGACTTGATGACCAGGGTCAGTTCCACCCGGCGGTAGTCCACCGCCGGGTTGACGACCGTCTCCTGGAACAGAGCGAAGTCCTGCTTTACCACCGCCACAATCTGCCCCAGAACCAGCCCGCGCGGGAGCACCCCGCCCAGCCCGGAGGTGAGGACCACGTCACCGACCTGGACGGAGTCCTCCTGGGGGATGTATATCATGCGCAGAGAGCCATCGGGCTGGCCCACGAGGAGGCCGGTGGCGCGGGATTGCTGGAGGATAGCAGCGACGCTGCTGCCGGGGTCGGTGATGAGTTGTACCTTGCTGGTGTGCAGCCCGGTTTCGGCCACCCGTCCCACCAGGACCGCGCCGCCGGTGACCACCGGCATTCCCACCGCCACCCCTTCCGCCTGCCCGGCATTGATGATCACGTAGCGCAGATAGGGGTTGGGCTCCTGCCCCACCACGTCGGCACAGGGAGCAGTGAGGCAGGCCGACCGTCCCACCACGTCGGCGCCCAGGAACGCCCAGGTGGGATTGGCTTCCACAAACCCCAGCAAAGCGCGCAACTGCACCACTTCCGCTTCGTACTCGCGCAGGCGGACGTTCTCAATGGTCAGCGCGTTGACCTGTTCCTCCAGTTCCGCGACCCGGGAGCGCAGTTCCCGTACCTGCCGGACAGTCTGGGAGAGGTCGCCGACATCCCGGATCAACGTGGTCGTCGCCCGCTGGAGGGGGGCCAGGATGACCTGGAGGCCCCGTTCCAGCGGGGCCAGGACTCGGGTCTCGTGGAGGGCCAAAAACAAGATGGAGAGAATGAGGAAGACGAGAGGAAGCCAGGAACGCCAGGTCCCGCGCCGCACCGTACCCATTCCTTGCATATGGAGTGAATTTGCGGCGCAGAGCAGCACCCTGCGCCACCGAAATGCCGGTTACCGTTAGAGGGAGAGTTCCGCCTCGCGGCGGTCCGTCGCCATCACCACCTGACGCAGCAAGTTGATGTTTTCCAGGACCATACCCGCTCCGCGGGCCACGCAGGTCATCGCATCCTCTGCCACCCAGGCCCGGATGTGGGTCTCCTCACTGACCCGTTCGGCCAGTCCTTTGAGCAGTGCGCCTCCGCCGGTCAGGCAAATCCCGATGTCCATCAGGTCCGCCACCAGTTCCGGCGGCGTATCGTCCAGTACATCGCGGATCAAATCCACAATCAGGCCAACGGAACCGGATAGGGCCTCCCGGATTTCTATACTGCTGATCTCCACCGCCTCCGGCAGGCCGGTGACCAGATTCCGGCCGCGCAGCAACATCGTTTTCTCTTCGGGCAAGGGGTAAGCGGAGCCGATCGCGATTTTGACCCGTTCGGCGGTCTGCTCGCCAATCATCAGATTGTATTTCTGGCGGGCGTACTGGATGATGTCCTCATCCATCTCATCGCCAGCAATGCGGATGGAGCCGCTTACAACAATGCCCCCCATAGCAAAGACGGCGACCTCTGTGGTACCCCCACCGATATCCACAACAATGCTCCCCCGGGATTCGGTCACCGGCAGGCCAGCACCGATCGCAGCCGCCATCGGCTCCTCAATCAGATAGGCCTCACGGGCCCCGGCGGCGATGGCCGCGTCGTAAACCGCCCTCCGCTCCACCTCGGTTACCCCACTGGGGATTCCGACCACCACCCGGGGGCGAGGAAAGGGGGTGAACATATGCTGGTGAGCCTTCTTGATGAAGTAATCCAGCATGGCCCGAGTCACGTCAAACTCGGAGATCACCCCATCCCGCAGGGGGCGGATGGCGACGATATTGGCCGGTGTCCGCCCGACCATCTCCTTGGCCTCCGCGCCGATTGTAAGGACATCGCGCGTATCCCGTTCAATCGCCACCCACGAGGGCTCGTTGATGACGATCCCTTTCCCTCGCACGTAGACCAGGGTATTGGCTGTCCCCAGGTCAATGCCGATATCCAGGGAAAAGAGGCCCAAAAGGGCATCTATGGGATTCCACAAAGGCATTTCTTCCCCTTGATCTCTGGTATACCCTAAATGTCGTTGTCTAACCAGGATGATTATACCACAAATCGGTGCTTTGGGTAGTGAACCCGTTCCGGGCCGTGTCCGTTCGCTCCCAGGGGAAGCGGAAAGGGGTTGGAGTGCGCTGGGCCGATTCGCCGCTCCCAATCCCTCCCGCTTTTCATAGAGAAGGGATTATGGCGCTGGTGGCCTTCGGCCGCCAGCGCCATAATCCCATACCCCTTCTCATATGAGGGGCTTTTGCCCCCAGCCCATCCGGTCTCACCTCCGATGTCGGATCAGCCAAACTGCCAGACCAATCATCCACAGGGCACCAACACCCTGATTCAGAGCAGTCCCCCCCAGCGTTCCGCGGGCCTCCAGACTCCAGGCCGATAATCCGCCGACCCCCAGAGTCAGGACCACCAGAAAAACACGCCAGGCCCGATCCTTTCGCTGCCAGGGCCACAGCGCGCCCACCAGAGAAAGAACCCCCAGAATCAACCCGATCCGCTTCGGCCACAATCCGGGGTCGTATGCGGCCGCCAGCAGCGGGTAGGGTTCCCGCAAAATCTCCAGATTTGTCCCATTTACCGTCAGATGAAACAAATCCTGGTCTATCAGGGCTTCCTGGCTCCGCTCGCCACGGGGCGCACGGAAAACCTCTACCTGCACCGGACTTTGGTCGGAGAACGCCCCCAGTATTCCCAGACGAACAACCAGGTTGTGCTCCGGTACGGCAAAAGAGGTCTCCGGGGCAGAGGGGCTTAAGTAGAGAACCAGTTCCGGCCGGGCCTCCTCCCGAACCGTCTGCTGCAGGCTGATGGAACGCCCTGCGGCATCCGTCGCCCGAACGGTCAGGCGCGGCCCGAAACGGGTCACGTACATGCGGGGTATCTCGTCGCGACCGGGAACACGTCCCCCCTGCAAAGCGACCAGTCCTTCCTCCCGCCACCCCCATCGCTGACCGATGAGCAACCCCGCCAGCAGTGTCAGCGCACCCAGGCAGGCCAGGGAAGTAAAAGCCGCCGTCTGCCAGCCCTCGCCCCGTCCACTTTCGCCGCGAAGAAAGAAGCGCAGGGCCGCAATCCCTTCCACCCCGCGGACCAGAAGCAAAAACGCAAGGATAGAAAGCAATACCGTCAGGAAAGGGGAGTAAGCGAGGGAGAAAACCCCCAACTGGTACATCGTCCCGGTCCACGGACCGAAGCGGGTCTGAACCAGCCAGCGATCCACCGCAGCGGACCCAGGAGAAAACTGGGGGATCCAGGCCAAAAGCAGCAAATACAGTGCCAGAAGGAGAAGGCAGACCGCCAGGGGGATGTTCCCCGTGACAATGCGCCAGATGAGGCGCCAGGGATCGGGTCGGGAGGAAGAGAACACCGTCATCGGATATACAGAAAAAGCCCCGGATACCGGGGCCTGTTCAGAATGAAGCCGCCACCGGCGGGCATCGTTCCGCCGTCCCTACCGGGGATGAGAGAAGCCACCCGTCGGAGTTGAACCGACAACCGGCCGCTTACGAAGCGGCTGCTCTGCCGATTGAGCTAGGGTGGCGCCGATGGGAATTATACCACATCTGTGGAGGCTGACAAGTTTCCGTCAGCAGATACGGGGCAGCAACTCTCCCAGGGGCATATCCACCACCCGCCGCCCGCCGATGCCGGTGCGCGCCAGGACCATCCCCGGATGTTCTGCCGTCACCACGCCGATCCGGGCCGCGTCCTGACCCAGTGGATGGGCCCGCAGGGCCTCCAGCGCCGCCTCCGCTTCTTCGGGCGGCACAAACGCAACCAGTTTCCCCTCGTTCGCCACCACGAGGGGATCAAACCCCAGCATCTCACAGGCCGCGGCGACGGCTGGACGGACCGGCACCGCCGCTTCGTCAATCTCTACTCCCACATTTGCGGCGACGGCCAGTTCGTTCAGCGCAGCCGCCACTCCGCCCCGCGTGGGGTCGCGCAGGCAGTGGGCATGCGGAGCAGCCGTCAGCAATGCCTCTACCAGGCCGCTCAAAGAAGCGCTATCGGAAACCAGGTCCGTCTCAAAGCCCAATCCCTCCCGCTGGCTGAGCACGGCGATCCCGTGGTCGCCCACCGGCCCGCTGAGCAGAATGACGTCGCCGGGACGGATCCGATGAGGGCCGATATCCACTCCATCCGGCACAATACCGACCCCCGTCGTGTTGATATACACCCCATCGCCGTGGCCCCGCTCCACCACCTTCGTATCTCCGGCGACCACCAGAACGCCCGCCTGGCGCGCGGCGTCGGCCATGGAGTGGACGATCCGCCGCAGGTCGTCTAAGGGGAGCCCCTCCTCCAGGATAAAGGCGGCGGTGAGCCAGAGGGGACGAGCGCCGCGCATCGCCAGGTCGTTGACCGTGCCGTGGACGGCGAGGGAGCCGATGTCGCCCCCCGGAAAAAACAGGGGGCGCACCACGAAGGAATCGGTAGATACGGCTAACCGGCTGCCCTCCGATCCCAGTTGCAGTACAGTGGAATCGGCCAGTTGACGCAGGTGGGGGTTATCCAGCGGCGGGACGAAGACCTCCTGGATGAGGTCCGCCATCATCTTTCCCCCCGCACCGTGGCCCATACGAACCGTTTCTCCCAAATTTCACCTCCCGGACATCTGCGGTTTCTGGAAGGTCATGGTAATCCGGGCAGGGCAGTTTGTCAACCCTGTCCCGCAACTTCCAGCGAATCATTTCGGGGAGCGGCGCACCCGCGAAAAAAGAGACGTGGGGTTTGTGGGGGCGGCTTTACCGCCCCCACAACCCCCCCACCCCACCCCTTTCCCATGCAGGGCGAATTGCTGCGCAAGCCCTTCCGTCCCCTTTTACTTGACAAATCTAATCATCTGTAGTATATTTTCCGACGAAAGTATTCACCGGTAGACTATTTTCCGATGTCCGTTCGCTACGCGTTACTGGGATTGCTGGCCCAGCGGCCGCGCCACGGCTACGAACTGCGCGCCGCCTTTGAAGCTCTGACCGGGGGCCCGGATACCTGGGAAGTGAAACCCGGTCAGGTTTATGCCACCCTGGAGCGCCTGGCCCGCGCTGGGCTGGTGACCGAAGCGGGGGTGGAAAAAGAAGGTGGGCCGGAGAAGCACATCTACGCGCTCACCCCCGACGGGCAGGCCGCGCTGGAGGAATGGTTCTACAGCGACGTCGCCGGAGAGTATCAGCGGGACGAGTTTTTTATCAAACTGATGGTCGCTCTGGCGGTGGACGGGGTGGACGTCCGGCGAATGATCCGCATCCAGCGCGCCGCGCTGTATCGGGAACTGCACCGTTTCACCCGCCAGCGGATGGAGGCCGACCCGCAGCGGGAACTGGCGCTTGTCCTCTTTCTGGACAAGATCGTGATGCGCCTGGAAGCGGACCTGCGCTGGCTGGATATGGTGGAGGCGCGGCTGGACGAAATCCGGCAGCAGCCGCTTCCTCAGCCGGAACCGAAGCCGCGCGGCCGCCCACGAAGCACACAAAAGCATGCGGAAGATTAAACGGCGCGTATGTCCACCGCAGAGACGCAGAGGACGCGGAGAAAGGACTCTGCGCTCCTCTGTGCCCCCTGCGCCTCTGCGGTTAGAAAAAGCCCTCTAAAAGGAGCAATGACTATGACCCTGATCCATACCGAGAACCTCACCCGAGTCTACGGGAGCGGGGAGACCGCTGTCGTCGCCCTAGACCATGTCAACCTGACGGTGGAGGAAGGGCAGTTTGTGGCCGTGATGGGGCCCAGCGGGTGCGGCAAATCCACCCTGCTGCACCTCATCGGCGGGCTGGATCGCCCCACCGAGGGACGGGTCGTCCTGAACGGCTATGACCTCGGCCGCCTGAGCGACGATGCTCTGACCGCGCTGCGCCGCCGGAAGATCGGCTTTGTCTTCCAGTTCTTCAACCTGATTCCGGTGCTGACCGCGCTGGAGAACGCCGCCCTGCCCCTTTTGCTGGACGGCGTGAAGGCCGAAGCGGCGCGGCGGCGGGCGGCGGAGTGGCTGGACCGGATGGGGCTGGGGGACCGCCTTCACCACCGGCCCGACCAACTCTCCGCCGGGCAGCAGCAGCGGGTCGCCATCGCCCGCGCGCTGGTGACCGAGCCCGCCCTCATCCTCGCCGACGAGCCCACCGGCAACCTGGATTCCCGCGCCGGAGACGAAATCGCCGCCCTGCTGCGGCGCATCGTCTCCGAATGGGGCCGCACCGTCCTGCTGGTGACCCATGACCCGCGCATCGCCGCCTACGCTGACCGGATCATCTTCCTGAAGGACGGCCGCATCGTGGACGAAACCCGTCTCTCCGGCGAAGGGAACGACCAGGAAGCGCAGGCGCTGCGACGGTGGATGGAAGCGTTCTGATAGACGAAAGGAGGCCCCAATGCGCGTCCAACTGTTGATGGCGCTGCGCTATCTGCGCACCCGCAAAACGCGCACCGCCCTGACCACCCTGGCGATTCTCTTCGGCGTCGCCATCCTCTTCGGGATGAACACCATCCTGCCCAGCATGATGCAAGTCTTCCGGCAGGGCATGCTGGCGGCGGCCGGGGAGGTGGACCTGGTCTTCAGTTCGGTGACGGATGGCCCCTTCCCCGCCGACCGGGTGGAGGTCGTGCGGCAGGTAGAGGGAGTGGCCGAGGCCGCCGGGTCGCTCCGCCAAAATGTCCTGATGCCCGCCTCTCTGGTGGGAACGACCGACCCTCTTCAGGGGGTGAACTCCGTGACGGTGGTCAGTGTGGAACCGGAGGCCGCCCGGCGAATCCGGATGTACCCCACCCAGAAGGGGCGCTTCCTGGAACCGGGCGACGGCGACGTGGTGGTCATCTCCCAGGGGCTGGCCGAGAAACTTTCCCTGGACGTGGGCGATACGCTGACCCTGCCCTCGGCCGAAGGGACGACCTCGCTGGAAGTCGTCGGCGTGCTGCAGTGGGCCTCGCCTCCGGGGACGGAGGAGGTCTACGTGCCCCTTACCACCGCCCAGCGGTTGCTGAACATGCCGGGACAGGTCAACGGGATAGAGGTCATCCTGAAACCCCAGACCGACCGGGCAAAGGCAGAACAGGCCATCCTCGCCGCCCTGGGGGAAGGTTTCCAGCCGAAGCCGCTGGAACTGGGGGAGGAGATGTTCGCCAGTTTGCAGATCGGCGAGAAGGTCTTCGGCATCTTCGGCGTCGCCGCGCTGGCGATAGGGGCGTTCATTATCCTGAACACGTTCCGCACGGTGGTGACCGAGCGGCGGCACGACCTGGGGATGCTGCGGGCCGTTGGGGCGTCCCGGCGGGCCGTCGTCGGGCTGATTCTGACGGAGAGTTTGCTTCAGGGCGCCCTGGGGACGATCCTGGGGCTGCTGGCAGGATACGGGCTAGCCGCTCTGCTGGTCGCCGTGGTGAACCCCGTCCTGCGGTTGTTCCTGCGGATGGAAATTACCTCCCTGGTGGTCACCCCGCAGAACGTTGTGGCGGCGGTGGTGCTGGGGCTGGGGGCGACGCTGGTGGGCGGCCTCTGGCCTGCCCTCACCGCAGGCCGCGTGACGCCGCTGGAGGCCCTGCGGCCGGTCGTCCCCGGAGTGTATGAGCGCGCGACGCGGCGGCGGGCGGTCGCCGGTGCCGTCCTCCTCGTCCTGGCGGCCATCGCCCTGCTCACCGGCAATTTCCAGATGGTCTCCCTGGGGACTCTGCTGTTTCTGGCCGGGCTGGTGCTGGTCGCTCCGGCGGCGGTGGAGCCCCTGGCGCGCCTCTTCGGCCGCCTGCTGGCCCTTATCTTCGCCCGCGAAGGGCGCCTGGCCGAGGGCAACATCGCCCGGCAACCCAACCGGGCCGCCGTCACCGCCTCGGCAATTATGATCGGCCTGGCGATGGTGGTCGCCCTGACGGGGATGGTCACTTCCGTCAGCGATGGCTTTATGGGGTACGTGGAGCGCACCCTGCGCGCCGACCTGCTGGTGATGCCCACGTCCATGATGCTGGGCGGGGGGAACGTCGGCGCGGGGCCGGAGATGGCCCGGTCGGTCCGGGAAATCCCCGGCGTGGCCGAGGTGGCGACCCTGCGCCTGGGGGCCGCGGCGATAGATGGGCAGATGTTCCAGGTGGTGGGCATTGACCCCCAGCGGCACCCGCGGGTCTCCGGCCTGATCTTCAGCCAGGGTGACCCGGATGAGGCCTATGCCGCGCTGGGCCGGGAGCGGGCGCTCATCGTCAACGCCATCTTCGCCGC
>CAKZOY010000338.1 GCA_937138275.1 uncultured Chloroflexota bacterium | reverse complement strand
ATAAGAGAGGTCTCCGTGTCCGTAACGAAGCTCTCAGATGCCCTTCCATTGGTGCTACTCTTCCTCTTCTTCGCCCAAACTGTCCTGGCTATGCCGCAACTTTCTCTCACCGCCGATGAACCCGTTTATATGGCCCAGGGCTACGTCCTCTGGACTCGCTGGGATTTTCGCTTCGCCGAAATGGTCGCCCAACCGCCCCTACCAAGCCTCCTGGCCGGTATCGGCCTGCTGTTACAACCCGGCCCCATTCCCGAAGCGCTGGAAGGATGGATGGGCAGTGAGCATTCCCGCTTCGTACATGCTTTTTTGCACTGGTACGGACCGGGTTCAGCCTTGAATGCTGCTACCTTTGTCGCCCGTCTGCCAATTGCTCTGGTGGCTCTGATCGGCGCGGCTTTCGTCTATCGTTGGGCACGGGAGTGTTTCGGACAAAAGGCAGGACTCCTTGCCCTGACCCTTTTCGCCTTTGACCCCAACCTCATCGCTCATTCGGGCCTGGCGACCACCGACGTATTGCTCACCGTATGGAGTTTCATCGCCGTATATGCCGCCATTCGCTGGACGCAGACATTGCGGGGGAAATGGATGGTGTTGAGCAGCCTTGCGGCAGGGCTGGCGCTGGCTTCCAAGACCTCGGGGTTCTTCCCCCTGGGAATCATCGCTCTCCTGCTCTTCGCCGATACCGTTGAGAAATCCCGCAGCGAGTCCTTTTTGCGCTCCAGCCTTCGTTCGGCGAGAATGTTCGCCTCCATCACCCTGATCGCTCTGCTCACCCTCTGGGCCCTTTACAGGTTTGAAACCCGACCCTTTCCTCTGGCGACTCAATTGCTTCTCTGGCAATCGCTGCGCCGCCATATGGCCGAAGGGCACGCCGCGTTCCTGATGGGAGAAGTTTCCCATCAGGGCTGGTGGTACTACTATCCCATCGCCTTTCTGCTGAAAACCCCCATCCCGACGATGGTGCTCATCGGGGCAGCAATAGCGAAAAACGGTCGCTCTCTCCGGCGGTGGTGGCAGGACCGAGACCTGTGGCTGTTTCCCTTCCTGTATGGTTGCATTACCCTGACCAGCACCATCGCCATCGGCTACCGCTACCTGCTCCCCATTCTCCCCTTCCTCTTCGTCCTTGCCGGGCGCGTTCTCACCCCATCCCCCAATTCCCCCCCTCCCACCTCACGCCCTCCCGCTCCACGCTTTCACGTTTTACGCCTTCACTTTTTACGTCCTTACGTTTTACGTTTTACCCCTCCCCTCCTCCTTGCCTGGCTACTCCTCTCTACCCTTTCCCTCTTCCCCCACCACCTGACCTACTTCAACGAACTGGCAGGAGGGCCATACGGCGGACACCGCTATCTGGTGGACTCCAATCTGGACTGGGGGCAATCTTTCATCGCCCTGCGCCGATGGTTGGAAACCCGTCCCGAACTGGCAGGAGAACCTTTAAACATTAGTTTCTACACTTATGCCGATCCGTCCCTGTATGGTATTACCTACAGGTCATACTATCCGGCCATCTCAGGCAATGAAGGTCTTCCTATTCTCCCAGCACGTTTTAATCCACCCCCGGGTATCTATGTTCTGAGTGCGACCACTAGGCAGGGAGTAATGGTAGGGGAGACGGATAACTTTGACTGGTTCCGCCACCGGGAACCGATCGCCCGGCCGGGGATCGCCCTTTTCGTCTACCAGGTGCTGCCTCAAGAGCCTCCGCCAACCTGGGCGGCCCAGTGTACCATACCGGTAGCCCCCCTATCCCCGGAGGCCGCTGCCGAAGGATTCGGCCGGAATGACCTGCGGACGGCCTATTTTGACTGTACCCAAGCATGGCTCTATCCAACTGGAGGACAAGAGCCAGGATGGTACATCTTCTATCGGGAGACCGTTCGCAGCAAAGATGACTTTATCCGGCGCCATCTGGGTTCGGCTCCCCTGAGTTACGAGCAACGGCGCCCAGGGGCTCTACCGCCGTTCGCAATCTACGAACAACCGGCAGACCGACCACCCACATGGCGCTTTTCCCCACCAAACCCAATACAGGTGGGGAATCTCACGTTTCTGGGGTACGATCACGGCGGGTTTCCCGTTCAACCCGGCAAAATGCTGGAAATAGAGACGTGGTGGAAAGTGGAAGAGGTGTCTGCCCGTCCCCTATCGGTAATGATGCACCTGATAGGGCCGGATGGCACATTCGTTGCCGGAGGCGACGGTCTGGGAGTGCCGGTGGATCAGTGGAAACCGGGAGATATCATTGTCCAGCGCCACCGCCTCCCGATTCCGGCCGATGCACCGCCGGGCGCATACTCGCCCCTCACCGGTGTCTACTGGCTGGACACAATGGAACGGTGGCCTGTGGAAATAAACGGACAGCCGGCAGGGAATCACATCCCCCTGCCGGCCGTGGTCGTTTTGCAGAAGTAGCAGGTATCTAAGGGCCTGGAGGCAAGGTAAATTCTATCTCATCCGACCGCCACGTGACACATTGCCCGCCGGAGAGGCCGCGAGAGACCGCAATGAACTTATACGTAGCCCCTGGCGTCAATCCCGTGATGACAGCCTGATGACTCGTAGTAGGGGTCTTGTTCAACGGCGTATACTGCCACCCCATCTGTCGCATCACCAGGGGTAGATAGACCTTGTACGGATAATCCGGCGGTGGCGGTGCGGATGGGCCGGCGATCATTTGATAGTACACCTGCCCCAACGCAGCGCTCGCCGTCGTCCAGGTGATCGTCACTGTCGTACCGGCAGTGATCACATTCAGGTTGCTGATCCCGCTGGGCGCGGGCAGATTGCTGGGGTCATGGATCATTGCGGGAGTAGCATCCCAGAAAGAGCCGCTATCCCACAGAATCCGGTGGGAACGCCCTCCTTTGGCATCGGCGTAGGTGAAGACAGCGATTTTGGTGTTCCATGCCTCTGCGGTGACCGTCAGCGGACCATAAGACCACTGATACCGATGAGGGGGTCCCCAAACCGTTGTTGTGGGAAAACTGCGTACCGCTGGATCGGTGGCAGAATTGGGATGCCAGCCAACCCGGTCAATTCCCACCTGGAGGGCCACGAGAACATCATCGCTTCCCTCCGGCCGGGATTGCGCATACATCCGGAAACCGTAAATCAAACAGGGTGTCGTGGTGTAAATGGGCTGATAAATCCCGGCCAGGAACTCACCCCCTCCGTACGTACGCATCTGCACAGCCTCATCGTGCAACACATAAGTCTGCTCCGGATCGGGCTCTACAATATCTTTCCCATGCTGGAACCATAACCGCCAGTCCTGCCGGATGGAGTCGGGAATGTTATTCCCCACGTTGTTGTCATCATCTGGCAGCCAGGCTCCGGCGGGATACGCTCCCTGGTACCGTCTATTGAACTCATACCAGTCGTGGTTGTCAAAACCGGGGTTGTGAAGAGATGCGGCTCCGGCAATGCTCACGCCAGGTTCAGGTGGAGATGGTTCAGCCTGGGCCGCAGGCGAGGCCCAGACAACAAGCAACAGAGCCATCAAAGCAGTTGTCGCCAGGGTACCCCATATGTACCGAAGACCGTACTGGGTCATTAGAACCTCCTTCAGCGGGATTGGTAGCCATAGTATACGGGAAAAGGGGGAACTGTCAAACCCCACCTCTCCCCTTCACCTCCATCGGTATCCCCGCCACCATCAGGACGACCCGGTCCGCTTGCGCCGCCAGATACTGGTTGGCCTTCCCCAGGATGTCCCGATAGACCCGCCCCATCGGATACGGCGGCACCAGCCCCATCCCCACCTCGTTGGAGACGACGATGAGCGCCGCTCCGCGCGCCCGGCAGACGCACAGGATCGCCTCCAGTTCGGCCTCCACCCGTCGCTCCAGAACTTCCTCCTTCACCTCCTCCCCCAGTTCCATCATCAGGTTGGAGACCAGCAACGTCAGGCAGTCCAGCAGGACCACTTCGGCATCGCCGATCGCCCCCTCCAGCGCCTGCCCGACGTGAAGGGGCGCCTCCAGCGTGCGCCAACTGGACGGGCGCTCGGCCCGATGCCGGGCAATTCGCTCCGCCATCTCCTCATCTCCCGCCGTCGCCGTGGCGACGTACAGAACCCGCTCGCTCATCTCCCCCGCAAGTCGCAGCGCATACCGACTCTTCCCGCTGCGCGCGCCGCCGAGGATCAGGGTGATCGGGGGATTGGTGGATTGGGAAATTGGGGAATTGGTGGATTGGTTCATTGGGAAACTGGGAGATTGATTATGGAATTGTGAGCACCAGCAGGATAAGGGTCTCCGTCAGTTCGCAGAGGGCGCCGTAGACGTCGCCGGTGAGGCCGGGGATGCGCCCCGTCACCCAGCGGGCAAAGAGCGCCGTGAAAAGCCAGGCCCCGGCAAGGGCCCCCAGGCCGTACAGCCCCCCCGCCCCCAGCGCGACCGCCAGCGCGATCCCCGTCGCCGCCAGCAACCCCCGCAGGCCCGTCTGCGCTTTCAGCGCTGTCCCCAGGCCCGACGGCCGGGCATAGGGGTAGCGGAAGACGGCATACACCATCGCCCACCGGCCCAGCGTCGGGGCCAGCAGCAGAGCGGGCCAACCCCCGGTAGGGATTGCTGCCAGCGCAGCAAATTTGACCAGCAGCAGCACCCCCGCGCCGATCACCCCAAACGCCCCGACGTGGACGTCCCGCAGAATCTCCAGGCGATCCTCCGGCGGCCGAGCCGCCAGCAGCGCGTCGCAGCAATCCACGAACCCGTCCAGATGCAGCGCCCCGGTGACCGCCACCCAGAGAGCCAGCAGCAACGCGGCGAGGGGTATTGGGGAGAACACCCTTCCCAGCCCCCACGCCGCGCCCGCCAGCAGCAGACCGATGAGCGCCCCCACGGCCGGGAACGCCCAGCCGACCCGTCCTACTTCTTCCAGCGATACCTCCCGGCGCGGCACCGGCAGACGGGTCAGGAACTGCAACGCCACCAGAAACTGAACCGCCGGATTACGGTTCATT
>CAKZOY010000337.1 GCA_937138275.1 uncultured Chloroflexota bacterium | reverse complement strand
TTTCCACCGGGGTCGGCAGGTTTGCCCCACTGACCCCGGCCCAGGCCGCGACGGCGATGACCGCCGCGGCGGCAACCGCGCCGACGGTCCTCAGCGGCAGGCGCAGCGACCGGCGCGCCGCATCATGCGCCTGGTGCGCTTTCCAGACCGCCGCGCCAGTCAGCAGCGCGCCGTTGACAGGCACGACCCACGTCAGGGCGAACTGGCTGACCAGGAAAAGAGTGACCAGCATCAGGAGGAGGGCCAGGAAGACCGCCAGGGCGGTGCGCCAGACCCCGGGCCGCGGGCTTTTCGGGATCCCGTTCCCCAGCACCCAACCCAGCGAGAGCCACTGGGTCAGCAAAGATAGGCCGAGGAGGGCCCAGGCCGGCCCGATTTTCTGGTAGAAGAGCACCAGAGCCCCGACTAACACCGCCCCGTTCAGCACAGCGCCCCAGAAGGTGCGGCGCCCCGGCCGCGCAGCGACCCATAGAGAGGCCAGAGCGCCGAACGCAGCCAGGACGTTCACCGTCAGATGGGCTGGAATGTCGCCCCAGCCTGTGGGGCCCATCCAGGCAGCGGGGTTGTGGGTGACGCCCAGTGTCAGGTAGAGCCACGGGCCCAGCGCAGATAGCGGGAGCGTTCCGGAGAAACCGGGCTCCTCTGAGGGGGCAGATGACGGGCGATCGGCCATCTCCCCTGCCAGGAGCACCGCCGCCAGTCCTACCAGCCCGACGACGAATGCCAGGGTTCCGGGGCCCTGCCGCCAGGCCAGGTCGTAGGAAAGGAGCAGGGTTCGGCTGGCGGTATCCGCGATCAAGGCAACGGGGAACGCCCCCGCCAGGACGGGGATTTCCCCCGCCGGGCGGTTGCGCCAGGATGTGAGCCAGAAGACCAGAAACCAGCCCCAGAAGGCCAGTCCGGTCGTCGCCAGGGCCAGGTCACCCAGTGGACTCTGTACCCACTGGATGAGCAATCGCGCCAGGATCACCCCGCCGATGGATACGCCCAGTGCGCGATCATCCCCCAGAATCCGGCGGATGAGGGGGGCCAACAGGACCAGGGCGAAAGTGCCCAGGGCGTAGAGGGCCAGTTGATACGGGCCGAGATACTGGCCCAGATACCAGATGACGGTGGGGAGAAAGACCCGCAAGGTGTGGAGGCCGAAGAGAAGGGTCAGCGCGGCCAGCAAAACGCGACGAATCTCTTTCATGACTACCTCCTTTGGGTCACTCGCGTATCGTGTATTGCGTGTTGCGTATTCCGTATTCCGTTGTTGATTATCACAAAGTCGTATCACCCGGTCTTTAACAAAGTCTCACAAAGTCGTATCCCATCCCTTGCCCGGGTGGGAGTCCGAGTCTTCGTTCCGAGGTTTTCTTTGTTGCCAGGGATTCCCTTTATCCCCCTCACCCCCCTTACCCCCCTCTCCCCTTTGCCCTGCGGGCGGGGGAGAGGGGGGAAAAGAGGGTTTTTGGGGCGGCGGCGAAGCCGCCGCCCCAAAAACCCCATTTCTATCCCCCTCCCCCATAGGGGTGATATGACTTTTTGAGACTTCGCTGGAAGGCGGTGATACGACTTTACGAGATTCAACACCGTATTGCGTATTGCGTGTCGCCTCCGCACCCACTACCCACTCCCTGCTACCCACTACCCACTCCCTGCTACCCACTACCCACTCCCTGCTACCCACTACCCACTACCCACTCCCTGCTTCCTGCAGTCACCGCCAGATGCTCTCGTAGGGGTGCTCGCCCCGTAGATGCCGCCCCTCGGCAAAGCGCGCCGGGCTGAAAATGGTGATGTCCACCGTGCGGGGCGCGCCGTCCAGCATCCATTCGGTCAGGCAGAGGCCAACGGCGGGGGCGATCTTGAAGCCCGTACCGCTGAAGCCACAGTCCAGCCAGAAGCCGTCGGGGCCGGCCGGGCCCAGGACGGGGTGCTGGTCCGGAGTGATGCCGTCGTAGCCGCCGTGGGCGGAGTGAAGGCCGGCCTGCTCCATCCGCGGGATGCGGCGGCAAATCCGCCCTATTGCCCGCTCCACGAAGCCCGGGCGGGCGTGGTCGGTGTCCCCTTCGGGGGGTTCACCCAGCGGGTTGCCGTCCTCCAGCCCCACCAGCGTCAGCGGGCCCTCGGGACGGAAGTACATCAGGTTGGGGAAGTCAATGACCGTGGGGTGGGGGAGGGCCAGTTCGGGCGGACGCTGGGCGTACATCACGTCGTGCCGCCAGGTGGTGAGCGGCAGGTCCAGGCCGACCATCCCGCAGACCTGCTGGGCCCAGGGACCGGCGGCGTTGACGACGACAGAGGCATAGAATTCTCCGCGGGAGGTTTTCACGCCTTCCACCCGGCCGGAACGGACCAGGATGGCCTCCACGCGGCAGTCCTGGAAAAGGGTTGCGCCGCGGGCGCGGGCGGCGTCCATCAGCGCGGTGGCGGTGGAGGTCGGGTCGGCGTAGCCGGATTCGGGCTCATAGGCGGCCAGTTCCAGGTCGTCGGTGGCGAAGGCCGGGGCCAGGCGGCGGACGTCGTCGGCGGTGACCAGCAGGGAGGGGATGCCCAGTCGCTGGTGCATCCGGACGTTCTCCCGCAGGGCGTCCGTCTGGTGGGGGGAGACCAGTTGCAGGAAGCCGGTGCGGGTGAAACCGCACTCCCCGCCGACCCGCCGGGCCCAGTCCCGGAAGTATCCGAAGGAGACCCAGGCCAGCGCCGCTTCGGCCTCCAGGTCGTAGTGCATGCGCACCAGGCCGCTGGAGCGACCGGTGGCGCCGGAAGCAATGTAATTCTTTTCCAGAACGGCGACCTTCACCCCGCGCTCGG
>CAKZOY010000336.1 GCA_937138275.1 uncultured Chloroflexota bacterium | reverse complement strand
TTTGTCCTGCCAGCGGCCTTTTCAAAGGGCACAGCTGTCAATTTTTGTTTTATAACTTAAAATTTGCCATTGTCAATGTACTCAGCCCGAATAAATCCCTTCGGGGTCAATTTCCTCACGGATCAGCCGCACTTCCTCAGGGGTCGGAGGCTCGGTGACGGCGATCCGTTCCGGCAAGATGGGCTCAAAGGACATCGCCGCCAGGACTTCTTCCAGAGCGATGCCGGGATGAACGGAGAGCAGGCGCATCCGCTTACTCTCCAGATCAAAATCAAAAATGGCTTTATCGGTGATGACACGGCTGGGTCCACCGGGAAGGCCCGCAGCGGCCCTTGCCGTCCCTCCCTGCAGGTAGCCCGGGCTCGTGATGAACGAGACGGCCTGCTTCAACTTCCGGGCCTCATGGCGAATAATGATGATGACCCGGCGGGCGCTGGAGGCGATGTCGTTCGCCCCGCCGCTGCCCACGAAGTGCCGAAACGCGCCGTGAGGGTCCCCCAGCAGGGTGGTGTTCAGGTTCCCGTACATATCCACTTCCAGTCCGCCCAGGAAGCCGACATCCACCAGTCCCCTGTGGAGCACGGTTCCCAGAATATCCGCGAAACTGCTCATAATTTTCGCCCGGTACCAGACGCGCGGGTCCGCCAGCCCGACACCGGTATGGATGGGTTCCGGGTCAACCACCCCCAGTTCAAAGAGGATCGTGAGGTTTGGCGCGTGGGTTCGTTTGGCGAGAAAAGAGGCCACCACCGGAAGACCAATTCCCACGGCGACGATTTCGCCGTCTTTCAACTCGCGGGCGCCGGCAACGGCCATTAACTCAAACGGAGTGTAGGGACGTCCCTTATCGGCCTTCATAACCATCTCCTGAAATGGACCGTGGTTTAGTATCCCAATACGGGTTCCGCAACGAGTTTGCTCAGCCGCTCCAATCCCCCCGCCCGGTCCAGATATTCCCAGTGGTCTTTCACGCCGTACACGTACTTCTCCAGGTATCGCTGGACTCCCTCTTCGGTCTGGGTCGCCTGAGCGTACTCCCGGATATGGTCCGCATCGTAGTCATAGGCCTGGTAGACGGCGGTGGGATAGGCGCTGAACGGCAGATGCACCACATGGGAGACCCGAAAACCGGGGATGCGCGTCCATTCGGGGGACCGTCGGATCATTTCTGTGGAGACCAGGCGCTCCGTGATCACGATGGCCATCGCGCTGGCCCGAACCTGCTCCTCGTTATCCCAGCGCGGTCCGAAAATCCACGCATTCCCCTCCTCATCCGCCACCTGCACCTGCACCACGGCGACATCCGGATGCAGGGGTTTCAAAACCAGCCACTCTTCATCGGTAAAGGGGTCTTTGACGTAGGCAAACTCATCGGGGGCGGTCTCGCTCAGCCGCCGGATCAGATCGGAGCCCCGCAGAGAGCGGATGGGGATGAATGGAAGCCCCAGGGCGCCGGCGAGGTAGCGGAAGGTCACCGAGAGGCTGCTGTACTCCTCGGCGATGAGGGTCCCCCGTTCAATGCCCCGGTTCACGCAATTCAGCCGGCCGAAGCGGTCCAGCGACCCACCCCCATAGATGATGCGGCGGAT
>CAKZOY010000335.1 GCA_937138275.1 uncultured Chloroflexota bacterium | reverse complement strand
GGAGCGGAGGAGCGGAGGAGGGGAATAAGTACAGTTTAATATAAACAATAAACACTACACCTTGCATTTTACGCAACACGTTTTACGCACCACGTATGATCATCTACGCCATTGCGAATCAAAAAGGCGGGGTGGGCAAAACCACGACCGCCGTCAACCTGGCTGCCTATCTGGCCCACTGGGGCCAGCGGGTCCTGCTGGTGGATATAGACCCCCAGGCCAATGCGACGGCCAGTTTGGGGGTGAACCACACCGCGCTGGAGGCGACAATCTACGACGCCCTGGTGCGCGAGGTGCCCCTGGAGCGCCTTGTCACCCTGACCCGCTGGGTCCGCCTGGACCTGGTGCCCAGTTCGGCACAACTGGCTGGCGCCACGGTGGAACTGGTCTCTGTGCTGGCGCGCGAGCGTCGCCTGGAGATGGCGCTGAACGGCCTGGGCGACCGCTACGACTACGTCCTGATAGACTGCCCGCCCAGCCTGGGCATCCTCACCGTCAACGCGCTGGTCGCCGCCCGCAACGGCGTCATCATCCCGGTGCAGTGCGAATACCTGGCGATGGAGGGCCTCTCCCAACTGATTCGCACTGTGGACCTGGTCCGCCGGGCGCTGAATCCCCACCTGCGGATTCGGGGACTGGTGATGACGATGTTTGACCCGCGAACCACGCTGGCCCAGCAGGTAGTCCAGGAGGTCCGGCGGCATTTCAGTGACCGGGTATTTCGGACCGTTATCCCGCGCAGTGTCCGGCTGAGCGAGGCGCCCAGTTATGGACTCCCCGTCCTGGCCTACGCCCCCAAATCGCCGGGCGACCTGGCTTACCGCGCCCTGGCATGGGAACTGCTCACCGGCGACGGACGGGCGCCCGCAACGGAGGTGGAATATGCCCCCTAAGTTCGGATTGGGGAAAGGGCTGGAGGCGTTGATTCCGGGCAGCGAAGAATCTGCCGGGGTGCTGGAAGTGCCCGTGGAGGCGATCCGTCCCAACCCCCACCAGCCCCGGATGGCGATCCACGACCACGAACTGGTGGAACTGGCCCTCTCCATCCAGACCCACGGCGTCATTCAGCCCCTCATCGTCACGCGGGAGGGGGAGGGGTACCAGTTGGTCGCCGGGGAGCGGCGCTGGCGGGCCGCCCGACTGGCAGGCCTGACCACCGTCCCGGTTATCGTTAAGGAACTGGCACCCCAGCAGACGCTGGAACTGGCGCTGGTGGAGAACCTGCAGCGCAAAGACCTGAACCCGCTGGAGGAGGCGGCGGCCTACCGGCAGCTGATTGAGGAGTTCGGGCTGACCCACGAAGAGGTGGCGCAACGGGTGGGCAGGAGCCGGGTCGCCATCACCAACACGCTGCGCCTGCTGAAGGCCACCGACGCGGTGAAAGAGGCGCTGCTGAACGGGCGCATCTCGGAGGGGCATGCCCGGGCGCTCCTGGCGCTGGAGGACCCCCAGGTCCAGGTCGCCGCGCTGCGCACCGTCCTGCGCCAGGGGCTGAACGTCCGTCAGACGGAGGAACTGGTCCAGCGGCTGCTGGAGACCCGCCCGGCGCGGCCGTTATCTCCCGCCCCCGCTCCCGAAATCCGCGCCCTGGAGGAACGTTTCTGCCAGGCCCTGGGCACGCGCGTCCATCTCCGGCCCGGAAAGAAGGGGGGCAAAGTCATCATTTATTACTATTCGGAAGAGGAACTACAGGGGTTGTACGAGCGGTTTGTGGGAGGTTGACGGGCGGATGCCGGTTTTTCGCTATTGTCATTTCTGCGGTCGGCGGCTCTGGGGACGGGGCTGGGTATATCAGCCGGAGGGTGAGGGGCCTCCCCTGGTCCTCTGCCGCCGCTGTCACGAGGCCGCTATCCACTGCGATGTCTGTGGGATGCCTGCGCGGGCGGACCAGGCCGTTTCCCTGCCCGACGGTCGGCACATATGCCCTGCCTGCGCCCGCACTGCCGTATGCGATCCGGCCCTCGCCCAATCGCTGTTCTCTCAGGTAGTGGCTATCCTCACCACCCAACTGGGGCTGGCGTTGCGCGTGGGTGCCGACTTTACCCTTGCCGATGCCCAGCACCTGAGCCGTCTGGCTCGGGAAACGCCGCTTCATCCCGCGCAGGACCCGGAGCGGATCGTCGGCCTGTTCGTCCGGAAGGGTCGTCATCGGACAATGTACGTCCTGTACGGCCTTCCCCAGGTTCTCTTCATTCAGACGGTCGCCCACGAGTGGGCGCACGCCTGGCATGGGGAGAACTGTCCGCTGCTGGAAGACCCCATGTTGCGGGAAGGGTTTTCTGAGTGGGTGGCCTACCGCGTTCTTCAGGCGCTGGGCGCCGTCCGGGAGGCCGCCCGGATGACCCGGCAGGACGGCATATATGGAGAGGGGCTGCGCTGGATGCTGCGTCTGGAGGCAGAGCGCGGCCCCGCAGGTGTGCTGGAAGCCTGCCGTCGGGGGATGGATGGGAAGTTGGGAAATTGGTATATTGGGAATTGGTAGATTGGGAATTGGTATTGGGAATCGGTGAAATCCGTTGTCCAATCCCTGCAGGCCCGGCGCTCTACGCGGTAGAACGTCCGGCAACCCTCTACAGCGATACCACCCGCCCCGCCCGGAGCATCGTCTCGGCGATGGTCAGCATATTGGAGACCTCACCGACGGCGATTTTCTCCTTCAGCCCGTAGTACCCCAGACAGGTACCACAGGCCAGAATCTGAACCCCCTGCTGTTCCAGCGTCCGCAGGTCCTCCAGGACCGGAGACCCTTCCACCACCAGTTTGACCCCGCTGTTGAAGAAAATAACCACATCGGGCAGAGGGCTGCACTCGTTGAGGGTGTGCAGGAAGCCCCGCATGAGAATCTGTCCCAGTTCGTCGTGCTCACCACGGCCCATGAACTCCGACGGGATGACCAGAACCAGCGGCCCGCCGGACGGGGTCGGCGCCGGAGCGGGGGCCTCCGCGGCAGATACCGCCCCGCGCGTGATGTGCAGGTAGGTGCCGTCTTCCTGCACTTCCGCCCGGACGATGTACCCGGCCCTTTCCGCCATACGGGTCACGTTATGCCGGGCGGTATCGCTATCCACGATAGTCGTCACAGTGTCGCTCTCCCGCAACGCGTCGCGGGTCAGCAGGACGGGTTGCGGGCATGGGAGTCCTCGGGCGTCCACAATTCGGGTCATGCTTGCCTCCAGAATTGCATGGGGATCGGGCGTTGGGGCGGGCGGCCTTCGGCCGCCCGCCCCAACGCCTCATCATCCGCGCGCCAGATGAGCAACGGCCTCCAGGGCCCGGTCTATCTCCTCGGCCGTAGTGAAGGCACCAGGAGCGAAGCGGACGGTGCCCGTCGGGAAAGTCCCAATGGTGCGGTGGGCCGCCGGGGCGCAGTGCAGCCCCACCCGGCACATAATGCCGAACTCTTCATCCAGGCGCAGCCCCACCTCCGATGGCTCCATCCCGGCGATGTTGAAGGAAACGACCGCCGTCTGCCGCGCCGGGTCGCGCGTCCCGTAGACGGTGACCCCGGGGATGGCAGCCAGGCCCTCTATTAACTGTCGGGTCAGGGCCAGTTCGTGGGCGCGGATGGCCTCTACGCCCCGTTCCAGCACCCAGCGCACCCCCGCCAGCAGGCCCGCCAGCCCCACCACATTGGGCGTCCCGCTCTCGTAGCAATCGGGCAGGAAATCCGGCTGCTCTTCGTACTCCGACCGGCTTCCCGTCCCCCCGCGCTTCAGCGGCTGCAACTGCTCCGTGTTCACCCGTGGGCCGATGATCAGCCCCCCGGTGCCCGTCGGGCCGTAGAGGGACTTGTGCCCGGTGAAGGCCAGCAGGTCAATCCCGTCGGTATCCATGGGGATGGGGACGGCGCCCCCGGTCTGCGCCGCGTCCACCAGCAGGAGCGGCCCCTTCTCCCGCGCCCGCAGCATCCGCCCCACTTCCGCCACCGGCAGGAGCGTCCCCACCACGTTGGACGCGTGGTTGAGGGCGACCAGAACGGTGTTGGGCCGGAGGGCCTCCTCCACCGCTGCCGGGTCCAGCACCCCCTCCGGCGAACAGCGCACCACGGTCACCTCCACTCCTTCTCGCTCCAGCGCGCGCAGGGGGCGCATCACCGAATTGTGCTCCATGCTGGAGGTGACGACGTGGTCGCCGGGACGAAGCAACCCCCGCAGAGCCAGATTCAGCCCGTCCGTGGCGTTCATCCCGAAGACCACCCGCAGCGGGTCGGCGACGCCGAAGAGTTCCGCAACAGCCTCGCGTGCCTTATAGACGATCCGTCCCGCCTCCACCGACAGATGATGACCGGAGCGGCCGGGGTTGGCGCCGATTTCGTTCAGGAAATGGACCATCGCCTCGGCGACCCCCGGCGGCTTGGGCCAGGACGTCGCGGCGTTATCCAGGTATATCGCATATCGCTCATCGCTTATCGCATATCGCTCATCGCTCATCGC
>CAKZOY010000334.1 GCA_937138275.1 uncultured Chloroflexota bacterium | reverse complement strand
GGCCAGAGGTTGACTCATCGCGCCTCCTCAGGAAGAGATTGCTATGAGTATACCCTCGGGCCGTTCCATATGAAAAAGTTCTGTTTTTAGCCTGTTTTGAACGGTTCGGGCTCTGGTTGCACAATTGTTACGATAGAATTGAGCGCCCTGGCGAGGAGTTGCCTGAGCCGACGCATCCCGGACCAAGCCACCTTGCGCCAGGAAGTGCAAGCTTGGGCAGAGGAACGAAACCGAAACACCGTTCGAGTGGAATGGCACTTTACCACCGCCGATGCGCGCACCAGGTTGAAGCACCTGTATCCAAAGATTCAGGATTGACAAAGTAGTAGGTATTTACACAATAAACGGAAATTGTCGGTCGGCAGGCGTCAACATCCCCTCATCCCCCCAACCCCCTTCTCCCCCGCTTGCGGGGGAGAAGGGGGAGAAAAATTTATGGGTTTTGGCGCTGGCGGCCGAAGGCCGCCAGCGCCAAAACCCTTACAAAAATCCCCCCTCCCCGTGGGGTTGTGGGCGGACGATCCGTCCGCCCTCAACGGGGAGGGGGGTAGGGGGGAGAGGATTTGATAGACCACGTCTACGAATCTGACATACCCAAAGGCGATCGGTATAACTTGCCATAGAACTGAAATGCACCCCCCTTGTGCGTCTCAGGAGCAATACAAGCCCTGAACTGGTCGGTATCCTTAACAGAACGGAAACGCAAGGATAACGCTGGCTGTCCGGAAATCTGCGATAATAGGAGAAGATATTTGTCTCCGGAAATCGTCATCTGGGCATGACAGATATGGTGGGGAAAATGACAAAACGGATTGCCGGACCCAGCGGGAATATCCCGATATCCGGGAGAGCGCGGACGGAACTGGCGGCTCTCCTGTTGGTGTTGCTCCTTCTCCTGCTTCCTGTCGCGGCCCATGCCGCCCGCCCGACCGCGCTCCCGGACGCGCCCGGGCCGGCGCTGGCAAACGCCGGACCCCCGAATCCATCCGCGTCTCCCCGCATCCATTTGCGCGCCGTCACCGAGACCGTGACCTCCCAGGGGGCGGGTATCCCCCTCTGTTTCTGGTCCGATCAGGGGCCTGCCTGTGGGGCGCGCGTCGGGCTGGCACAGGCCCGAGTGGCCGATCCCGCCGCCATCCTCCAGGCCCTCCTCTCCGGCCCCACTCCCGAAGAGCGGGCCCGCGGCCTCACCTCCGCCATCCCTCCCGGCACCACTCTGGCCGATTTCCGAACGGCCCCCGATGGAGCGACCGTCGTCTCCCTGGACATCCCGCCCCAGTCCCTGCGCGCAATGTCCCCGGAGGCGATAGAGGCCGCCTACTGGCAGATCGCCCACACCCTGGAATTCCTGGACTGGCGGGACCTGCGGGTTCAGGCGCGCGACCCCGCCACGGGGGAGTTTGTCCCCCTGGCTTCTTTTCTGCCCGACCTCCCCGCCCCGCGCAAGGAGACGGTGACGGATGAGGGGGACGGCCGGATCGCTTCCCAGTCCCTCGGTCAGTCGCCCGCGCCGGGTCAGAGCCAGCCCCAGGGCGCGCTGAAGGGCAAAACCGTCTACATCAGCGCGGGACATGGGTGGCTCTGGACGGGCTACAACTGGAAAACGCAACGGTCCCCCTATCCCTCCTCTCCCTACGTCGGCCCCATTATTGAGGACCACCACAACGCCGAGGCGGTGAACCAGTACCTTCTCTGGTACCTCTGGAACGCCGGGGCGCGCGTCATTCCCGTCCGGGAACGAGACATGAACGCCGCGGCCGTCGTGGTGGATAACGACGCCCCCGCCCCCGGCACGTACACCGAAAGTAGGGGCGGGGTTGAAACCCGCCCCTACTGGGCGACCAGTTCCCTTACCGGCTACCAGGGCACGACCTACCGCTATACCGTCACCGTCACCGGGACCGCCACCGCGACCGCCACGTGGACGATTCCCGTCCCGGCCGGCGGACAGTACGCCGTCTACGTCTGGTACCGGCAGGGGACCAACCGCGCCCCCGATGCCCGCTACACCGTCCACCACGCCGGAGGGCAGACCCAAGTGACCGTGGACCAGCGCGTTCACGGCAACACCTGGCACTGCCTGGGTACCTACGGCTTTCGCGGCGGGACCGTCGCCACGGTCACTTTGAGCAACCTCTCCGCCTACGCGGGTCGGGCCGTCATCGCCGACGCGGTGCGTCTGGGCGGGGGCACCTTCTCCACGCTGGCCGACGTCTACACGACGACGGCGAGTTATCCCCCGAACAAGCCCTGGTGGGAAGTCGGCGCATTCTACCAGGTCCAGCGCATGGGCCTGAACCCCTCCGGCTGGCCCTCCTACGGCTATTTCAACGACGTCGTCGCCCGGCCGATGTACGCCCGCTGGGAGCACGCCGGTACCCGCGAGGACGCCGTCTATCTCTCCTGGCACTCCAACGGCACCAGCGGTGGGGGCTACCAGACCACCGCCCGGGGCACCGAGACGTATGCCCACAACGGCGAGGGCAAGCCGCGCACGGAAGGGAGCCTGGAACTGCGGCACGCGGTGCACACGGAAATCATCCGTCTCCTGCGCGGAGCCTGGGACCCCAACTGGCCCGACCGGAGGGAGAAACTGGCCAATTTTGGGGAACTGCGGGAGTTGTGGGACAACGACCCCACGGTGCGGATGCCCGGCGCGCTGATTGAGGTCGCCTTCCACGACCACCCCACCGACACCGACGCGCTGAAGGAGCCGAACTTCAACCGTCTTGTCGCCCGCGCGATGTACCAGGGCATTGTCCGGTACTTTGAGACCCGCGACGGCATAGACCTGCCCGTCCTGCCCGAACCGCCCACCCATCTGGCGGTGCGGAACGCGGGGGACGGCCGGGTACAGGTCTCCTGGCGACCCCCGTCCACGGACCCGTCGGGCCTTTTTGGGGACCCGCCCACCGGTTACCGCGTCTACACCAGCACGAACGGCATCGGCTGGTCGGACGGGGTGCCCGTCACCGGGACGACCGTCTACACCCTGACCGACCTGTCGCCGGGGCAACTGCTCTTTGTGCGGGTGACCGCCACCAACGCCGGGGGCGAATCCTTCCCTACCGAGGTGCTGGCGGTGCGCGTCGGTCAGTCGTCCGGGCCTCCGCCCCACGCCCCTGTTCTGCTGGTCAATGGCTTTGACCGCCTCAACCGCACCATGCTGGTCCCGGAGACCGACCCGGTGATGGGCTACAACCTGCGGATGTTCCTGAACCGGATGAACTCGTACAATTACGTTGTCCAGCATGCCACCGTTATCTCCTACCCCCTGGATAGCGCCAGCAATGAAGCCGTGCGGGACGGCGATGTCCCGCTGAACGGTTATCAAATCGTGGACTGGATTCTGGGCGAAGAGTCGGCCCCCGACCAGACGCTGGACGCGACCGAGCGAGCGCTCCTGCGGGGATTCCTGGAGAACGGCGGGGCGCTCTTCATCAGCGGGACGGAGATCGGCTGGCATCTGGACAACCAGGAGGCGGACCCCGATTTCTACAACCAGTACCTGCAGGCCGACTACATCGGCGATGATGCGGGCACTTACGCGGTCACTCCTACTGTCGGTTCCATCTTTGCGGGGCTCCCCTCTTTCCGCTTTGACGCGCCGGGGATGTACGACCCGGACTACCCCGACGTCATTGCCCCCGTCCGTGGGGCGCAGGCAGCGCTGGCCTACGTCGGTGGGGTGGGGGGCACGGCGGCGGTTCAGTACGCCGACGGCTGCCGTCGGCTGGTCTACTTCGCCTTCCCCTTTGAGACGATCTCCCCGGACCGCCGCGCGGCGGTGATGGCGCGGGTGATGGATTTTCTGGACGAATGCGTCATCCGTTCGGTGGACGTCGTCATCACCTCCCCGACGTATGCCAGCATTCACAGCGATCCTCCGCCCTTTGCGGGCGTTGTCCGCGCACAGGGCGGGCTGGTCACGCGCGTGGAGGTGCAGATTGAGCAGAACGGCCGGTACTGGTCCGGGAGCGACTGGGTTTCGGAGACGGTCTGGTTGACGGCGACGGGCAGTACGGGCGGGGTTCAACCCCGCCTCTACTCCTGGTCCTACGACCTGGCCCCGGCGCTGGAGGCGGATGGGGAGTACTCCCTGGCGGCCCGGGCCTGGATGGGGGTCTATCGGGGAGCGGTTGCCGCCTCCTTACCCTCCAGCGGGGATGGGGTTACCGTTCAGGCCTCCGAGGGGGACATTTCGGGAACGGCAGAAGTTCAGTTTGTCTACGACGGGACGCCTCCTGCCTCCGCGACCATTCTCACACCGACGGACGGGGCTGTTATCCCGGCCGTTCCGGCGGCGGTCCTGCAATGGCAGCCCCCCCCGCCCGACGGGGGCACCCCGTATCGGTTCGTCCTGGATGTGGACGGTCAGGTGACCACCGTGACCGAGCCCGTCTACACGTACCCGCTTCCGGCCGAAGGGCCCCATACCTGGAGCGTTCAGGTGGTGGACCTGGCGGGGAACGCGTCTCCCTGGGTGACGGCGACGTTCACCGTTCGGCGGGAGAAGGTCTTCCTGCCAATCGTGATGCGGGGGTTTGTTGCCGGACCTCCTCCGCCTCCGCCGGGGCTGATCAACGGCGGTTTTGAGACCGACGAGGGCTGGACGCTGAACCGTCTGGCAGTCTATACGACGACGGTCGCCCGCTCCGGCGCGCGGAGCGTTCGCCTGGGCATCCCGCCCGGGGAACCCGGTCAGTTCGTCTACTCCTCCGTCTCCCAGACCTTCGTCGTCCCCACCGGGACGGTGATGCTGACCCTGTGGGTGTACGTGCAGAGCGAAGGGGATCGGGACGACCTCTTCTACGTCAGCCTGTACGATGAGGGCGGGCAATACCGCGCTCTGGACACCTGGCGCCCGGGCGATGTGGCGGAGGGGCAGTGGGTTCGGCGGCAATACGACCTCAGCCCCTATGCCGGTCAGCGGATTACCCTCTACATCGGGGTGAAAAACGACGGGGACGACCTCACGGCGGCGATGTACGCGGATGATGTGAGCGTGGACGTCCCGTGAGCGCGTGGTCGGGAAAGTGCCAGGTGCTTCAAAAGCGCCTGGCACTTTCGTTTTTTCATCCCGCAAGGCCTGTGGTATAATTACCTCTGTTGACCCGATACGCCAGCCAATCCCTTTCCCCCAAGGAGCGCGGTGGACGACGTCTATTGGGTTGTACCGCACCTCCTGGCCGGACGGGCCGGCCCGGAGATCGCCCCCTGGGACCTGACCGAACTCCGGGAGGCGGGGTTCCGCACCATCGTCTCGCTGGTTCCGGTGGATGGGGACCCCATCCGGGCCGCGGGGTTCCGCCACCTGCTGGTCCCGCTGAACGGCGGACTGGCTTTTCTGCCCCCAATGCGCCGCCGATTGATCCGGCAGATCATCCCCATCGTGGATTTTGTCGCCGAAGAGTTGGCGGCCGGGCGCCCCACGCTGGTCCACTGCCGCAAAGGGAACGACCGTACCGGAGCGGTTCTGGCGGGTTACCTCATCCGTCATCAGGGCCTGAGCCCCGATGAAGCCATCCGCCGGTTGCTGGCGGTCCGCCGCACCGCTCTCCGCTCCCTGGGGTTCAAAAAACTGGTACAAATGATGGGGCACTATTCCTGATGGAGACATCCCGATCCCAAAATCCGTCTATCCCCCCTCATCTGGCCCTACTGGTGGGCGTTCTGGCGGCCTCTACCGCCTCTCCGATCATCCGGCTGGCCCAGGCCGGCGAGGTGAACTCCCTGGCGATCGCCGCCTGGCGACTCACCCTGGCCTCCCTCATCCTGGCCCCGATCACCCTGACCACCCGACGGGAGGAATTGCGGGGACTGTCCCGACGGGACTGGTTGTTGATGCTGGGTTCCGGCGTGATGCTGGCGGTCCACTTCGCCACCTGGATTTCGTCTCTGGCCTACACGTCCGTCGCGGCTTCTGTGGTGCTGGTCAGCACCAGCCCGCTCTTCGTGGGCCTGGGGTCATTTCTGATCCTGCGGGAGCGGCTAAGCCGACCACTGGTCGTTGGCCTGGTCATCGCCACTGTCGGCTCTATCATCATCGGGATGGACGACTGGGGCCAGGGCACCCATCGGCTGACCGGCGACCTGCTGGCGCTGGCAGGGGCGATTTCGGTCGCTGTCTACTTTCTCATCGGGCGGCGGCTGCGGGCCCGCCTCTCTCTGCTGGCCTACGTCTTCCCCGTCTATTCCACCGCGGCGGTCACGCTGATGGTCGTTGCGGCGCTGGCGGGGGTGCGGTTGGGCGGATATCTGGCTCTCCAGTGGCTCTGGCTGCTGCTCCTGGCCCTGGGGCCGCAGATTACCGGGCACTCCTCGCTGAACTGGGCCCTGCGCCACCTCCCGGCTACGTATGTGACGCTGGCCGTTCTGGGCGAACCGATCGGCTCCAGCATCCTGGCCTGGATTATCCTGGGCGAACTGCCGGGCCCGGTAACGGTGCTGGGCGGCGCGCTGGTGCTGGCGGGGATTGCTGTTGCCAGTAAAAAGTAAAAAAGTAAAACGTAAAACGTGAAACGTAAAGCGTGAAACGTAAAACGTGAAACGTAAAACGTGAAACGTAAAACGTATGGCTGAACCGGGCGAACCGCTTACTGAACGGGAACTGGAAATTCTTCGCTACGTCGCGGCCGGGCTATCCAATAAGGAGATCGCCCACCGGCTGTATATCAGCACCAACACGGTCAAAGTCCACCTGCGCAACATCTTCACGAAACTGGAAGTGGTCTCCCGGACCGAGGCGGCGATGCTGGCGGTGCGCCAGGGATGGGTTTCTATCGCGGAGGTCCGTCTGGCCCCGGAGGAAGAAGGGGCCGCGGAGGCGGAGATTCCGATATCCCCAATCCCCGCGGCGGAGATGCCAGCGGTCGTTGCCGAACCTCCTCTCCCATGGTTCTACCGCATCGTCCTTGTCGTCGCCGCGCTCATTGCTATCGGCGCGGCGGTCCTGGCATGGCCCCGTCCTCTTCCCTCTGCCCCGGCTGCGGCCGGGCTTCTCCCCTCCCGCAGTGAGACGGCAGCCCCCGGGGTGGGCTTGAGCCCGGCCTCCCGCTGGGTGGAACGGGCGCAGATGCCCACCCGCCGGGCCTGGTTGGCGGTGGTCACCTGGGAACGGCAGTTGCTGGCGATCGCCGGGGAGACTCCCGAAGGCGTCACCGGCGCGGTGGAGGTGTATGACCTACTGGCCGATACCTGGACGCGGCGCGCCTCTAAACCGACCCCCGTCGCTTACGCGAGCGCGGCCCTGCTGGGAAAGCGGGTGTTTGTCCCCGGCGGTTGCACGGACGATGGCACGGCGCTCTCCGTGGTGGAGGTCTACGATCCCGCTGCCGACCGCTGGACGACTGCTGCCCCGCTGCCCCGTCCTATCTGTGGGTACGCACTGGCTGTCTATGGGGACTGGCTCTACGTGTTCGGCGGCACCGACGGTACCCAGTATCTGGATGTCACCTACCGGTACGACCCGAAGGCCGACCGCTGGGAGGAGCGCGCGCCGATGCCCGTCGCCCAGGCGCTGGCCGCTGCCGCGACGCTGGGGGACGAAATCTACATCGTGGGGGGGTACCAGTCCGGAGAGGAACGGACGATCTGCGCCGTGTACAACCCGGCAAAGAACGCCTGGTCGGCCTGCCCCTCCCTAACGCTCCCCCGTGGTGGGCTGGGGCTGGTCTCTCTGGCCGGGCAACTCTACGCCGTCGGCGGGGGAGGGTGGGGTGGATATCTGGGCTTCAATGAGCGCTACGACCCGACCCAGGCCCGCTGGACCGCCGTGGAGACCCCGCTGCTGGGCCGCTGGCAGGGGGCCGGTGTGACCGTCGTGGATTTGACCCTCTACGCGGTGGGGGGCTACGGGGACGATTATCTGAGTTTGAACCTTTCCTTTGAACCGTTGCCCTTCCGTATCTTCATCCCGGCTACGGAGAGGTGAGTGTTGATTGCTGATTGCTGATTAGATTGACAATGGCAAATTTTAAGTTATAAAACAAAAATTGACAGCTGTGCCCTTTGAAAAGGCCGCTGGCAGGGC
>CAKZOY010000333.1 GCA_937138275.1 uncultured Chloroflexota bacterium | reverse complement strand
CCCCGCTCCCGGACCCACTGACTGAATAGTTGCGAGGAAACGCACCTCTGGCGCGACAAAAATTACCTCTTCATGACGGAGGAGGCAAAAATGAGCGCTCCCCGCATTCTGGTCGTGGAAGACCATGAGCCCCTGCTTCAAGCCATCCGTATGGTTCTGGAACGGGCGGGCTATACCGTCGTGACCGCAGCAGACGGGGAGGAAGGGCTGAAGGTCCTGGAGCGAGTCCAGCCTGACTTGATTATCGCGGACATCATGATGCCCCATATGGACGGCTATGCCTTCTACGAGGCGGTGCGCGCCCGCCCCGGAGGGCTGACTATCCCCTTTATTTTCCTCACAGCCCGCACTACCCGGGAAGATATCCTGCGCGGCAAAATGATGGGCGCAGAGGATTACCTCACCAAACCGTTTGACCCCGAAGAACTTCTGGTCGTCGTACGCTCCCGTCTGAAGCGAGTGGAGGAAATTCAGCGGGCCACAGCAGATGAGTTTGACCGTCTGAAACAACAGATTGTGACCATTCTGAGCCACGAACTGCGCACGCCGTTGACCTACATCTCCGGCTACACCGAACTGGCGCTGGAAGAACTCCCCTCTCTTCCCGTGGAGCAACTGCAACAGTTCTTAGAAGGCATACAGCGGGGCTCCGAACGCCTGAATCGGCTGGTCCAGGACCTGTTGACCCTGATGCGGCTGGACACAGGACAGGCCGCGACCGAGTTCCGCCTTCTCGCCGGTCGGTATGATGACATCGGCGCGTTGATCCAGAAGACGGTATCCAAATACGAACCACTGGCTGCCCAGAGCGGAATCATCCTGGAGACGCACATAGCGCCCCAACTGCCACCAGTTCCCCTGTGCGAACCGTTCTTCGCCGATGCCCTGGGCCGTTTACTGGATAATGCCATCAAATTCTCGCGTGGGAAGGGGGATCGGATTGTCGTAGCCGCGCACACTGCGGGGGAATGGGTAGAGGTCTCCGTCACCGACAACGGGGTCGGTATACGCCCGGAAGCGATCCCCCACCTGTTTGAGCGCTTCCGCCAGATAGACCGGGAACGGATGGAACAACAGGGCGTTGGCCTGGGGCTGGCGATTGCCCGGGAACTGATCCGTCTCCACGGCGGGGAGATTGAGGTGGAAAGTCGGTTTGGAGCAGGCAGCACGTTTACGATTCGTCTGCCCGTAGCATCATCGTAATCGTTCGCCCGGAGGCATCTATGGCGAATCTCTCCGTGACCATCGCCGGATTGACCTTGAAGAATCCCGTGATGCCCGCGGCCGGGCCGCCCGTCTGGAACGGGGAGGCAATGAAGGCCTGCGCGGCCGGGGGCGCCGGAGCCATCGTCTCCAAAACGGTCTCTGTACGCCCGGCCGTCGTCCCCACCCCCAATATGGCCGAAATCCCCGGCGGGTTCCTGAACACCGAACTGTGGTCGGAACTGCCGGTGGAGCAGTTCCTGGAGCGGGAATACCCCCTGGCCAAAGAGACCGGCCTGCCGCTGATCATCAGCATCGGTTACACCGCCGAGGAGATCGCCGAACTGGCCCCGCGGGTGCGCCCCTTCGCCGACGCGCTGGAACTCTCCACCCACTACATCGGCGATGACCCCACACCGATGGTAGAGGCCATCCGGGCCGCTAAAGCAGCTGTGGACGTCCCGGTCTTCGTCAAACTGAGCCCGTTTCGGGATATGAAGACGGCCGCCCGCGCTGCGGCGGACGCTGGCGCCGACGGCATCGTCGCCATCAATTCCTTCGGCCCATGCCTGGGGGTGGACGTGGAGACAGGCCGGTTGCTGATGGGCAGCCGCGAAGGGTACGGCTGGCTTTCAGGCCCGGCCCTCAAGCCCCTGGCCCTGCGCTGCGTCTTTGACATCGCCCGCACGGTGGACCTGCCCATCATCGGCGTCGGCGGCATCAGCAGAGGCACCGACGCCATAGAATTCTTCATGGTCGGCGCCAGCGCGGTGGGAATCTGCACCGCGGCGATCCTGAAGGGGCCGCGTATCTTCGGCAAGGTCGCCCGAGAAATAGAGAAGTGGCTGGACGAGCATGGCCACACCTCGGTGGAAGAGGTGCACGGTCTGGCGATCCGTCGCTGGGAGGAGTGGGTGTTCCGCACCACTCACGTCCCCCCGATACTGGACGTCCAGAAATGCACCGGATGCGGCCTGTGCGAGGCCAGTTGTGTCTACGACGCCATCCACGTGGTGGAGAAGAAGGCTGTCCTGACACCGGAGAAGTGCTACGGGTGCGGCCTGTGCGTTACCCGGTGTCCGGTGAGGGCGCTGGAGGTGGGGTGAGGAGAAATTCCAATGCTGACTGCGGATCAACAGGTACTGATCGTTCTGGAAATCGCCAAGATTGTGGCGACGAGCCAGAAGTTAGAGGAAATGTTAGAAAATTTGCTGTTATGTCTGGTTGGGGAACTGGACATGGATGCCGGTGCGCTGCTTTTGTACGAACCCGGCGAGGACCATCTGGTGGTAAAAGCAGCCCGGGGGTATCACATTGCCCCATTGCGAGAGATTCGCCTGGCACCGGGTGAAGCAATCACCGGGAGAATTTTCCAGCGCGGCATAGCGGAACTCTACAACACGCCCGAAACCATCGCGGAAGCGCGGGCAAATATGAGCCCCCACAATCGCGAAATGTTCATCCGGGCAACCGAGGGCCTGGCACAGCCCCAGAGCGTTCTGTGTGCACCGCTGATCACCGGTCAGACGAAAATAGGAGCCCTGATCTTAGAGAACCGCCGCGCCCCCGACCATCTGGATTCCCTGGACCTGACTTTCCTGAAACACGTGGCCGACCTTGTGGCTCTCGCCGTAGGGAATGCTTACCTGCGAGAGGAACTGCAGGCAGTCCAGGCCCTGAGTGAAGCGAATCGCCTGAAAGCGGAACTGATCTCCACGCTGGCTCACGAGATGCGCACCCCGTTAACCTCCATTAAAGGGTACACCACTGCGCTGCTGATGGAGGAAACCGCCTTCAGCCCGGAAACACAGCGGGAATTTCTGCAAATCATTGACGAAGAGTGCGACGTTCTGCAGGACCTGATCCACGACCTGCTGGAATCTTCCGTCATAGATGCCGGTTTCCTGAAACTGGAGATTCAACCGGTTGTGATGCCCCGTCTGGCCAGGATGGTTGCCGAAGATATTGCCCGTCGGAGTCGCCAGCATCGGATTGTGGTAGATTTTCCGGACGATTTTCCTCTGGTGGATGCGGACCCGGACCGGATCGCTCAGGTGCTGCGCAACCTGCTGGACAACGCGGTCAAATACTCTCCCAACAGTGGGTTGATCGTAGTGCGCGGGGAAGTTCGCCCCGATCACGTCGTCATCAGTGTCTCCGATCAGGGAGTCGGCATCGCTCCAGAACACCTGAGTCGCCTGTTTGAAAAATTCTTTCGGATTAAATCGGGCCTGGGCCGCCATGTCGTGGGGTCGGGATTAGGACTCCCCATCGCCCGTACCATCGTGGAGAGCCATGGTGGTCATATCTGGGCAGAAAGCCAGGTGGGTAAGGGGAGCACCTTCTATTTCACCCTTCCCCTGGGAGGCCTCGGTCAGGAAAAAGAGGTAGAGTAAAATGACGGCGAAAATTCTCGTTGTGGACGACGAACCCCGGGTAGTGCGCCTAGTCACCGAGGTATTGAGAGCAATGGGATACCAGGTGATCGCGGCGGGAACGGGCGAATCGGCCCTGGATATGATCGCCCTGGAACAACCCGACCTTGTCCTGCTGGACATTCTTCTCCCCCACAACATGGACGGGTATGAAGTATGCAGCCGCATACGGGAGTTCTCCGATATTCCGGTGATTATGCTCACTGCAAAGGCTCAGGAGAGCGACCTCCTGCGCGGTTTTGATGTGGGCGCGGATGATTATCTAACGAAGCCGTTTAACGCGAAGGAACTGGTGGCCCGGGTAAAAGCGGTGTTAAGACGCACTCAGCGCCCTGAGGAACGACGCCAGGTTACATTGACGTGTGGGGACTTGGAAATTGACTTCGCGCGCCAGATTGTGAAGATGCGCGGAGAGAAAGTCTCTTTGACCCGTACGGAGTACGCCTTGTTGCGATACCTGGCCCTTCACGCCAACCGGGTGATACCCCACGAAGAGTTGCTGACAGCCATCTGGGGAACCGAATACCGGGACGAAGTGGACTACCTGCGAGCCTACGTCCGTTACCTGCGGCGGAAACTGGAACCAGACCCCTCCAATCCCACGTATATCATCACATCCCCAGGGATCGGATACATGCTGAGCTGCCCCGAGGGAACCCCAGATTGCGGGGAGTAGCACAGTCCGTCTTGCACGCGCAAACGGCGGCGTCGCTCAGGCGACGCCGCCGTTTTTCATGCCTTTTTTAGGAAGTCCGGGGGACTTTTTATGACATTCTCACGCCTCCCGTAGTATCATTTAGATGGTCAAAGGCTCGGCAGAGCCTAACCGGTGAATCAATTACCCCATGCTTAAGGAGGAAAGATGATTACAGATACAAAAACCACGTTGGGAGTTGCCACGCAACTATCGCTTATAGACGCAACAGGCATAGCCCAGGCCATCCTTTCCGAGGCGCTGGAGTTCTGCGCCAGCAAACTCGGCCTGGAAGACCCTCAAGCCGCGGCGGAGCATCTGCACCGGCGCAGCAGCGACGCGTACAATTATTTCCAGTACGGACTGGCAAAGAGCGTTGCGGAGCATCTGAGCGAAGTGGATGAGAGCGTCAAAGCAGTCTTCCTCTACGAGGAAGAAGCGACTCCCGATGACCTTTGTTTCGGCCAGGCCAAACGGACGCCGCTGATCCACCTGATTGTCTGGGCCGAGGTCCGGACGGCCGCTTTGCAGTCGCTCCTGACCGGGCTGGATCGGGCTCTGGTCCAGATGGTGGCCGAAATTCTGGGCTATCCCAAACTGTTGTGTGTGCTGGATGCCCAGGTGATAGATGATACCGATGTGGAAAACCGCACCGGCTATGGAGCGCTCCTGTCCTCGCTCTACCACCGCCCGCTTGAGGTCTGGAAACGGTCTTAATTGCGGGGGAACAAATATGGAACGCTACATTCGGGAAATATCCGTTGAAATATGCCCTGAACCTTCCGCTGCCCATCTTCCGACCCCCGACCTGTGGGATACGGTACTGGCCCAGCTGGACGATGTGGCGGAACGTCTGAACCTGGATCCGGGCATTCACATCCTCCTGCGCCGACCGGAGCGGGAATTAACAGTCTCCGTTCCGGTAATTATGGACGATGGTCAAATCCAGGTTTTCACCGGCTATCGGGTGCAGCACTCCAGCGCACGAGGACCTTGCAAGGGCGGAATCCGCTATCATCCCGACGTGAACCTCCGCGAGGTCAGAGCACTGGCCGCCCTGATGACCTGGAAGTGCGCCGTGGTAGGGATCCCGTACGGGGGAGCGAAGGGCGGGGTCCAGTGCGACCCCAGCCAGTTGTCGGAGGAAGAGTTGTGTCGTCTCACCCGACGGTTCACTGCTGCGATTTTGCCCATTCTGGGCCCCCGGCGGGATATCCCCGCGCCCGATGTGAACACCAACGCCCAGGTGATGGCCTGGATCGCCGACACGGTCAGCATGCTGGAAGGCAAGGCCGTGATGGAAATCGTCACCGGCAAACCGATCCCGTTGGGAGGGTCGCTGGGTCGCAAAGAGGCAACCGGCCGGGGCGTCGCCATCGTCACCGCCGAACTGCTCAAGCGGAAGCGCCGCCGACTCGCCGATACGACAGTAGCGGTCCAGGGATACGGAAACGTGGGCTCCGCCGCCGCGACCATCCTGCACGAAATGGGCTGCAAGATCGTCGCGGTGAGCGATATCAGCGGTGGACTGTACAACCCCGCCGGTCTGGACATCCCCGACATTAACCGGCACGTGGCAAACCACCCACAGCATCTGCTGGAAGGATATGGTGCCCCGGGAGTGGACAAAATCACCAATGAGGAGTTGTTGACCAGCAAGGTGGATGTTCTGATTCCGGCGGCGCTGGAGCATCAGATTCGCGCCGATAACGCTGCGGACATCCAGGCCCGCATGATCATTGAAGGCGCCAATGGGCCGACCACGCGCGAGGCAGATGAAATCCTCCAGGACCGGGGAATCATCGTGGTGCCAGATATTCTGGCCAATGCCGGGGGAGTGGTGGTCAGTTACTTTGAGTGGGTACAGGACCTGCAGTGCTTCTTCTGGGACGAAGAAGAGGTAAACCGCAACCTGAAGAAGGTGATGACTCGCGCCTTCGCGGAAGTCTGGGATTTCTCGCAGGCGCAGGGTGTGCCGTTGCGACTCGGCGCGTATATGCTGGCTGTATCCAGAGTCGCCGATGCTGTCCGATCGCGGGGTATCTTCCCATAAAAAGTTGCCGGGCATCTTCTGCTGGACGGAGAAAACGGGGTCGCCTTCTGGCGGCCCCGTTGCTTTTTACCCCGGCCCTTCTTCCATGCTACGGGGGATGTGGGGCAGGTTTCAAAACTCAAGCCTGAACTTCAGCCCGCGAGATTTCCCTCCCAGAAATTTCGCGGTAAAATAAGAGACACAAACCCTCCGCTTGCAGGCAGTTTCCGCGCTTCCCGAGAAAATTCAACCATCCCAACCCTTAAGGAGACCACCATGAAGCAACGCACGCTGTGGGGAGGAATCATTGCTCTGTTTCTACTGGCCCTGACCACCACAGCCGCCTGGGCTGCCCCCCTGGTGCAGGATGAAACCCCCGGGGACGTCCTCTGGATCACCCTGGCCCCCCTGATCGCCATTGCGACATTCGTGGAACGGGTCCTGGAGGTCTTCTGGGACCGCTGGGAGACCCGCGGCATCTGGCCCAACCGGGCCGGGGTACCGGACACCTCCGCCCCCCGCTACATCGTCTTCAAACGGATGGCCTCGCAGTGGCTGGGGACGGCCGTCGCCATTGCGGTTATCGGCCTGACCAACGTCCGCCTGTTCCGGCTCCTGGGATTTGACGTCCTCTTCTCCAACTTGCTCCTCTTCACCTCTAACGTCGGTGGCATCTTTGACCAGTTCACCGTCGGCACGCTGATTGACTGGCTCCTCACCGCCGGGATCATCGGCTGGGGCGGCACCGAACTGGTCCACGGCATCATTGAGGGACTGGTCAGAGGCCGAAATCTCTGGAAGGAAATGCGGGAAGTCCAGGCCGGTCAGAGGTCTATGCTGGAGACCCGTCTGTTCAATGAGTACGTGGCTCCAGAACTGGAGAAGCGTGGGGTTTCGGTCTCCTCGCTGCGGAACCTCTTCCAGACTCTGAACAGTGTGGGGGTCTCTCCCGACGCGCTGATGAGTTCCCTGACGATGGGACAGGTGGACAAATTGCTGACCGAACTGTCGGCAAAGCCGGAAACGGCCCCTGCCGTCCAGGCCATCCGCACGTTCCTGGAAGGTATCCCCCCGGAGAAACAGCCGGAAATCCCCAACATTCTGGCTCTGCTGACCCCGACGCAGCGGCGGCGGTTCCTCGGGGGGTAAGGGGGAAACGGGGCGGGCGGCTCCGCCGCCCGCCCCGCCTGGAATTCATCGCGGCCGTTCTGCCAGGGTGACCGCCACCTTCATCTCCTGACCATTCCGGAAGACGGTCACCTCCACCGTGTCCCCTACCCGCGTCTGCAGGTCCAGATAGACGTTCAGTTCCTGCAGCGTCGGGATCGGATGACCGTTGATGGCGGTGATGATATCGCCCCCGATGGGCACCCGATACCCTCCGATGCGCGCGATCTGATTGCCCCCGCGGATGCCAGCCCGATCTGCCGGCCCGCCGCGGACGACCGACAGGACCAGCAAGCCCTCCTCTACGGGCACTTCCATACCGACCTGGCGCAGGGCCCGTACCCACTCAGGGGTCAGGACCAGCACCTCCACCCCCAACCACGGATGCGGGTATCGCCCCTCGGCGATCAGGTGGGGCACCACCCGTCGCACGGTGTTGGAGGAGACAGCGAACCCAATACCGGCCGACGCCTGGCTGGGACTGATAATCTGGGAGTT
>CAKZOY010000332.1 GCA_937138275.1 uncultured Chloroflexota bacterium | reverse complement strand
CGTGTATTGCGAATTGCAATCACGAATCACGAATCACTAATCCCGCTTACCGCTCCAGCAGGATGGTCACCGGGCCGTCGTTGTGGATTTCCACCAGCATGTAGGCGCCGAAGACGCCGGTCTGGACGGGGACTCCGGCGGCGGCGAGTTCTTCGGCGAAGCACTGCACCAGGGGCTCGGCCACTTCCGGCGGGGCGGCATCGGTGAAGGAAGGACGACGGCCCTTACGCGCGTCGGCGTAGAGGGTGAACTGGGAGACGACGAGGGCGGAGCCGCCGATGTCCAGCAGGCCGAGGTTCAGTTTCCCCTCCGCGTCCTCAAAAATGCGCAGGCCCGCCACTTTCTGCGCCAGCCAGCGGGCCTGCTCTTCGGTGTCGGTGTGCGTGACGCCCACCAGCACGACCACCCCGGGGCCGATGGCCGCTACCACCCGACCGTCCACCGCCACCGAGGCCTGCCGTACTCGCTGTACGACGATGCGCATACTTCTCCTCACAAAACAGCCACGGATTTCACGGACTACACGGATTTTTTTAAATGGGCCACTGATTTCACCGATTACACAGTTTTTTAATTTTCTGTGAAATCCGTGTGAATCCGTGTAATCCGTGTCAAATTTCCAGACTCTACCGGACCGGCGGCAGGCCGACGGCGGCCTTGACCTCCGTCAGGGTCTGGGTGGCGATGGCCGAGGCGCGGCGGGCCCCCTCCGCCAGGATGTCCCACACATAGTTGGGGTCGGCCGCCAGCGCAGCGCGCCGCTCCCGGAACGGGGCGAAGTATTCGGTCAGGTTGCGGGCGAAAATTTTCTTACAGTCCACACAACCGATGCGGGCCGTCCGGCAGTCGGCGTCAATCTGGGCCAGTTCGTTCGGCGAGAAGAACCGGTGCAGGGTGAAGACGTTGCACACCTCTGGCCGTCCGGGGATGTGGCGGTGGGTGCGCTGCGGGTCGGTGACCATCTGCATTACCCGCTGGCGAATCTCCTCCGGCGACGCGGCGATCTCAATGTGGTTGTTCAGGGACTTGCTCATCTTTTGCTGACCGTCAATCCCCAGGACCTTGGGGAAGTCGGTGTGCTTGGCCTGCGGTTCTACCAGAACGGGGCCGAAGATCGCGTTGAACCGCCGGACGATCTCGCGCGTGAACTCCAGGTGGGGGGCCTGATCCACCCCGACGGGGACGGTATCGGCCTTGTAGAGGGTGATGTCGGCAGCCATCAGCACCGGATAGCCCACCAGCCCGTAGTTGACGTTATCCGGCTGCTGGCGGACTTTCTCTTTGAAGGTGGGCAGCCGGGTCAGCCAGCCCAGCGGGGTGACCATGGAGAGGATGGTATGCAGTTCCGTGACCTGAAGGACGTGGGACTGGACAAAAATAATTGTGCCCCGGGCCGGGTCCAGTCCTGCCGCCAGCCAGTCCAGCACCATCTCGTACGTCCACTCCCGCAGGTACTCGGTATCCTTCAGCGTCGTCAGCGCGTGGAGGTCCACGACGCAGTAGATGCAGTCGTAGTCGTCCTGCAGGGCGACGTAGTTGCGGATGGCGCCCAGGTAGTTGCCTAGGTGCTGACGGCCGGTCGGCCGTGCTCCGGAGAAGACGCGGCCTTTTTTCTCACCCATGCTTGATGCCTCCGTGCGTGTTTCGTAATGCGTGTTTCGTGGTTAAGTTTACCACAAAAAAGGTGGAGGGACAAGGGGGGGTGGTGGTGTCGGCGGTCAATTCGGGTTATTCGTAGGTCAACAGGCCGCGGATCAGGTTTGCCTTGGAGAAGTCCCCTCCGGTCAGATGGGTCATCCGGGTTTCCGGTCCCAGCGTCCGGCGGACGATTTCCTCCAGGGATAGCCCCTGCTGCTGAAGGGTGCGGGCCTGGCGAGCCAGTTCCTCCAGATAAGCGATTTTCCGCCGGATCGCCTCGCCGGCGTTTTCCACCATGCCCGCATGGGCGCAGAAGAGAACCCGGGGTTTCCGCGCCAGCACCTCTCGCAGTGATCGGAGAATACCCCCGATATCCTCCTCCCGCCGAATGTAGCGCACCCGTTCGTGGATAAAGAGGTCCCCGCTGAAAAGCCACCCCTGGCGCGGTTCAAAGAAGCAGACGTGGTCGGGGGAGTGGCCCGGAGCGGGGATGACCTCAAAGCGGTAATGCTCCGTCTCCACGACGGCCCCCAGGGGTTCTGCGGTGACGTCCTCCGGCTGCCCCCAGACCATGCGGCGGTAGAGGGGCAGGCGGGGGAAACGGGCCAGGATGGGGAGGGTGTCCGGCGGGGCGGCGACGGGGACGCCCAGCACCCGCCGGAGCAGCCCGTTTCCTCCGGAGTGGTCCTCGTGGTGGTGGGTGTTCACCACCTGCTGGACGTTCTGGGTGCGGCACCAGGCCAGCAGCGGGCGCGCGGTGCCCGGACAGCCTGTATCTATGAGCAGGCCGCCCACGAAATAGGCGTTCACGGTGTAGAGGGGCCGGCCGAAAAACGTCCGCGCCATATGCAGGCGGGTGACCGGGCCGTGGTGGGATATGGAGAGCATAGAAGCAGGTTGAACTATGGGCAGTGTCCGATCCAGAACGACTCGCAGTCACGCGGGTCCAGGAACGGGCCATTATCCCGAATGGCAATGGCTATTTCCTGTCCCCAGGCTCGGCCGATAGGCTGACCCCCGCGTACAGCGGGCAAATTATGTCTGCCCGCTGCGTTCAACTGTTCATAAAGCGCCAACAACGATGGCTCCGTACAGATACCCACAATATGCACAGTGTATCCCGGATAAACGTCATCCTCTCGTGCATACCGAAGGGATATCTCCCAGCGGTCGGCGTAGATAACCAGTGCGTCGCATTGGCCATCGCCGCATGCGCCGGGAGAGTAACTGCTATCCGGAACGCTGACAATTTCCAGCGGCGCGACTCCCACGCCGATCACTGTGACCGGAAATTCAGGGGGCGGTACCGTCTGGTTAGGAGGGATTGGACGATGGTTGTCCCAATCCCAACCGTTGTTCAGGTACGTATTCAGGATTGTGGGAACTCGTCCAAGAACGGTGGTGAACTGGGGCGGAGTTCCGGTGTCGTTCTTTTCTCCCTTGAACAGGCTTCGCGGCTGGTTGACGGGTACGTATCCCAGATAAGAGAGGCGATAGTCGGGATTCCTTTGAGGGGGAATATTATACCGGTAGCGTTCGCTTTCAAGAACGGAGAGGGAGACGTAATTAACCCCCGGAATCTCCTGGCATGCATTCGGGGCTTTGGAGACAAAGGGGAGGTAGACGTAGTACTTTTCGCCGTCGGCGGGTTCCGGGGCGGCGGTGGCGATGGGCCTGCCCACCGCGCCAAGGATGCCCAGGGTCAGGATTGCACATAACAGACCGAAAGCGATGGTGTGGGCACGCATGTTGACCTCCTGTTGAGTATGGATTGTTGGGTCCCAGCGCCCCCAGCGCCATGCAAAACGCCCCCCGTATTTGCGAACGTTAAGAGGGTTGGGGGCGGGCAGCCACTGGAAGTTTGACACGGATTACACGGATTTACACGGATTTACAC
>CAKZOY010000331.1 GCA_937138275.1 uncultured Chloroflexota bacterium | reverse complement strand
AAGAGAACCCATAACCTGCCCGCGCGGTGCGGGCGCCCCATTTACGGAGGGCCGGAGCAGGCGGCAAGCCGCCTGCTAACAAAGTCTCACAAAGTCGTATCCCATCCCTTGCCCGGGTGGGAGTCCGAGGGTTCGTTCCGAGGTTTTCTTTGTTGCCAGGGATTCCCTTTATCCCCCTCACCCCCTTGCCCCCCTCTCCCCCTTGCCCTGACGGGCGGGGGAGAGGGGGGAAGAAAGCTTTCAATGCCCGTCCCCAATTTCTTCACTTGCCTAAAGCCCAAAGGCGGTGTAATATGGAATAAGCCAGCCGAACCATAGATACGACTTTTGAGAATCAACACCTTGAAACGGAATAGCCCAGAGCAGCCGGGAGGGGAAAATGAGCGCTACCGTCGCCCAGATGACGAAAAGCGAACTGATAGAGATCATTGAAACCGCTGTAGAACAGAAATTGCTGGAATTGCTCGGCGATCCCGATGAAGAACGGCCGATCCGGAAATCCCTTCAGGAGCGGCTTCTGCGCCAGAGGCAAGCAGTGGCTGCAGGGGAGCGCGGTGAACCGCTGTAAGAAGTCGTGAAAAGACTCAGATTGGAGTAGATGGGCGTACCAGGTTCGTATTGGAGGGAAATTTAATATCGCCGATAATGTCCTGCATTTCTCCAACGGAATTCGCTATTCACAAGGAGGCCTTCATGGAAAAGCAAATCGTCTCCACCCCAAACGCTCCGGCGGCCATCGGCCCCTACTCCCAAGCGGTGAAGGTCAGCGATTGGATTTTCACCGCCGGTCAACTGGGCCTCGTCCCCGACACCCGGGAATTCGCCGGTCCCGACGTGGAATCCCAGACCCGCCAGGCGCTGGAGAACATCCGCGCCATCCTGAAAGAAGCGGGTTCCTGCCTGCGCCACGTGGTCAAAACGACCGTCTTTCTCCAGGATATGGGGGAATTCCCCCGCATGAACGGCGTCTACGCCGAATTCTTCCCCGAAGACCCACCGGCCCGCTCCACGGTCCAGGTCGCCGCGCTGCCGATGGGCGCCCGGGTGGAGATTGAGGCAATAGCCACAGTCTGCGATTGCGACGAAGAAGAATGCCCCTGCTGCGAAGAGTGATCCCGACGACCAAAGAACCGGCTACAACCCAGGATTCGGAGCGAGGAAAGCCGTATCTGCTGCGGGAACACACCGCCCGACGGCTGGTGGCGGAAAAAATCGGCAGGCCGCTGGTTTCCATTATCGCCGTGGGTGCGGTCCTCCTGCTCCTGCTGGTCGCCATCGCTCCCTGGCACGGCGGGACGCGCATCCCCATTTCCATCAGCCTGACCGTCGTTGGGGTAGGGATCGGGCTGCTGATTGCCGGATTCGTCCCCCGCATAGAGCGCCTGACGGTGGATGTGGAGACCCGGGAGTGTCGCCTGGAGCGGGTGTATCTCCTGGGCCGCCGAACCCGCACTTACCGCATCCCGCTGGACGATGTGCGGGAAGTCCGCTGCCGCCGCCGGGTCTGGGAGGACGCTCCGGACGCCGCTGTCGTCCGCTGGTCGGTGGAACTGGTGGGAGATGGCCGAACTCTCCCCCTGGCAGAGGGGGGCTCCGAAACGGAGATGCAGGAACTGGCCCGTCTGGTGGCGGAGGTCGCCGGGGTCCCGCGAAGTTGAACGCTCTGTTTCCCTTTTCACCCCAGAGACGCAGAGAGCGCAGAGGAACCCAGAGGGGTTTTCAAACTCCGTGCCCCTCTGTGTCCTCTGCGGTGCAAGAAGAAACTCACAGGAGGTACCCATGAAACTGACCGGAAAACGCATCGCAGTCCTTGCCGAAAACAACTACCAGGAACTGGAACTCTGGTATCCGCTCCTGCGGATGCGGGAGGAAGGGGCCGAGGTGAGAGTCATCGGCACGGGAACGGCAAAGACCTACACCAGCAAGTACGGCTACCCGGTGACGGTGGATGCGGCCGCCGATGAGGTCTCCGCCGATGACTTTGATGCCATCATCATCCCCGGCGGCTACGCCCCCGACCTGATGCGCCGTTCCGAGCCGATGGTCCGGCTGGTACGGGAGGCCTTCCAGAAAGGCAAGGTGATCGCGGCCATCTGCCACGCCGGATGGCTGCCGATTTCGGCGGGCATCCTGAAGGGTAAGCGGGTCACCAGTTTCTTCTCCATCAAGGACGATATGGTGAACGCCGGGGCCGAGTGGGTGGATGAGGAAGTGGTGATGGACGGTAACCTCATCACCTCGCGCAAGCCCGATGACCTGCCCGCCTTCTGCCGGGCCATCATCGCTGCCCTGACAAAATAGACCTCTATGGAGCCCATTGAGCCATTCCGGGACCCCCAGGCCGCTCGTGTGCTGGCCGAGGCCATCGCCGCCCGATCCACTCGTCCGGTGCGGCTGATGGAGTTCTGCGGCGGGCACACCCATGCCATCCTGCGTTTCGGCATTCCGGACCTGCTCCCGCCCCCAGTGGAACTACTCTCCGGCCCAGGCTGCCCCGTCTGCGTCACCTCGGCGGCCGACCTGAGCCGGGCCATCGCGCTGGCATCCATCCCTGGGGTTATCCTGACCACCTTCGGAGATATGATGCGGGTGCCGGCCGAGAAGGGGCGCTCTCTGGCCCGCGCCCGGGCCGACGGTGCGGATGTCCGCATCGTATACTCTCCGCTGGATGCCCTGGAAATCGCCCGGCTGAACCCCCATCGGCCGGTGATTTTTCTCGGCGTCGGCTTTGAGACTACTGCCCCGATGGTCGCATCGGCGATTCTCGCCGCCGATGCGACCCGTCTCACCAACTTTTACGTCTTCAGCACCCATAAACTGACGCCCCCCGCCACTCGCGCCATTCTGGATGCCGGGGAGGTCCGCCTCTCCGGCATCATTGGCCCGGGCCACGTCACCACCGTCATTGGCCTGGAGGCATGGCGGTTTCTGCCCCAGAAATACGGGGTCCCCTGCGCCATCGCCGGATTTGAGCCGCTGGACATCCTGCGGGCCATCCTGGCGCTGGTGGAGATGATAGAAAAGGAGACCCCCGACGTTGCCAACACGTATGCCCGCAGCGTCCGCCCCCAGGGAAACCAAATCGCCCTCAACGCAATAGAGCGGGTCTTTGAGGTGGCGGAGGCCGAATGGCGGGGGATCGGGACGCTGCCCGCCAGCGGCCTGCGCATTCGGGAGGAGTATGCCCACCACGACGCCACCCGGGCCTTTCTGGTAGAAATCGCGCCTGCCCGCGAACCTCCGGGCTGCCGCTGTGGAGATGTGCTGAGAGGCGTCCTCAAGCCCACCGAGTGCCCCCTCTTCGCCCGTATCTGCACCCCGCAGGACCCGGTCGGCCCATGTATGGTGAGCGCTGAAGGGGCATGCGCCGCCTATTATCAGTACGGACGAGAGCGTGTAGCATGGAGCCGCTGACGCTTCGGATGACGATGTACCAGGCCCTGCGCCGGGTCACCGAAGACCGTCCCCGTCAGGAGGCCCTCATCTGCGGTTCCACGCGGTTGACCTACGGCCAGTTGCAGGAGCGCGTGGACCGAACGGGAACGTTCCTGGACCATCGGGGCATCCGCAAAGAGGATCGGCTGATTTTCCTGCTCCCCCCTGGGGTGGATTTCATTACCCTGTTCTTCGCCGCCGCCCGGCAGGGAGCGGTGGTGGTGCCGCTGGACCCCAGGGCCCTGCCGCAACGGATCATCCAGGTATCGGAGCAGGTCGCTCCGGCCCACCTGGTGACCGCCGAACCGCTTTCGGCGCCCCTGCTCCAGGAACTCCCCTCTACCATCACCGTCCATCCAGTGGAGAAATTTTCCCCGGGAAGGATGCCAGAGCAACCCGTGGCCTCTCCCCCCGCCGTGGCCCCCACCGACCTGCTGGCAATCCTGTACACATCGGGCACCACCGGGGTGCCCAAAGGAGCAATGCACACCCATCGCAGTTTGATCGCCCCGGTAGTCGCCACTCTGAGAGTCCGAGAACTCTGGCTCCATCGCCCTTCTCCGACCCGACTGATCCGGATGGGACGGGCTTTGCTGCGCTATCGGGAGCGTCTGCTGCGAGCGGCAGGCCGTCCTCAGATCTTCCTCTCCACCGTCGGCTTTCATACCATTACCGGCATTGAGGTCTTCCTGCAGGCGCTGCTGATGGGCGACACGCTGATCGTCCAGCCCCATTTCCACCCTGTGGAGGCCCTGGAATTGATCCAGCGGGAACGGGCCACGGTTCTAATTGCGGTACCCACCGCGCTGGCGGTGATGCTGCGGGTGGAGAACTTTGACCAGTACGACCTCTCTTCGTTACTGATTTGCGGGACAGGCTCGGCGCCCTGCCCGCCGAACCTGGCGCGCGAGATTCAGCAACGATTGGGATGCGCCCTTCACATCGGCTTCGGGGCTACGGAGACCGGAGGAGGCGTGGCGGTCCCGGACATCGGGGACTCCAGGGAAGACCAGGCGGAGACGGTCGGGCGACCGCTGCCGGGGATAGAAGTGCGCATCGCCGACGATCAGGGCCGTCCCCTGCCGCCGGGGGAAGTAGGAGAACTCTGGGTGCGGGGGGAAGGGGTGATGATGGGCTACTGGGGCACGGCGGACCTGACCGCCCAGGTCCTGGACGAGGAAGGCTGGTATCACACCGGCGATCTGGCGGTGATGGACGAGCGGGGATATCTGCGCATCGTCGGGCGCAAGAAGGATATGATTATCCGCGGCGGGCGGAATATTTACCCGGAGGCGATTGAACGGCATCTGGTCTCCCATCCCGCCATCCGTGAAGCAGCCGTTGTGGGCGTGCCAGGGCGGCTGGGCGATGAGGAAATCTGGGCCTTTGTCATTCTGGAAGAGGGCAGCGACCTGACCCCGCGGCAAATCCGGGAGTACTGTCGGGGAGCGCTGGAGACCTACCAGATACCCCAGGTCGTCCGCATCCTGCCGGATTTCCCTCGCACATCCACGGGCAAACCTCAGAAGTTCCGGCTGCGGGAGATGGCGCTGGAGGGAAAGGCGGGGAATCAGAAGGTCGGGGAGTGAGAAGAGGGAATCTACAGCCGCACGGGGAGGGGGGATGGAAATGGGGTTTTTGGGGCGGCGGCTTCGCCGCCGCCCCAAAAACCCCTCTCTTCC
>CAKZOY010000330.1 GCA_937138275.1 uncultured Chloroflexota bacterium | reverse complement strand
GGAAGTGGGTAGTGGGAAGTGGGTAGTGGGAAGTGGGGAATGGAAGGGTGATGGTGCGGATAAACCCCGTCTTCCATATTTTAGTGAAAAAAGGCATCAGCAAGAGTTTCAGGGGTGTGACAATTGTGTGACGATTCCCACCGCTTGCCCGTAGCAGAGATGATGGTATACTACTTTCGCATCGTATCGCTTCAACTTCTACAGCAGAGGAACCCGTTTTGTATCAGGTCAACGCCATCCCACCACAACTTCCTCCCGGCACGGTCACCTGGGCAGAGGTTGATCTGGATGCCATCGCCGCCAATGTGCGGTCGTTTTGCCGGTTTGTTGGCCCGCATGTTCAGGTCATCGCCGTGGTGAAGGCCAACGCTTACGGCCACGGCGCCGTCCCGGTTGCGCAGGCAGCGCTGCGGGGCGGCGCAACCCGCCTGGCTGTCCACCGGTTGCTGGAAGGGGTGGAGTTGCGCCAGGCCGGAGTCCAGGCCCCCATCCTGGTGATGGGCTACATCCCCCCTGACGGTGCCGATGAAGTGGTCCGCTGGGGGTTGACCCCCACCGTCACCACAACGGAGTTCGCTCAGGCGCTCTCGGCGCGCGCCGTCGCTGCCGAGGTCACCGTCCCTGTGCATGTGAAAGTGGATACCGGCATGGGCCGTTTCGGCCTGATGCCGGAAGAAGCGCTCCCGTTCATCCAGGCGCTGGTTTCCCTTCCCGCCATCCGCCTGGAGGGGCTCTTCACCCACTTCTGCACCGCCGACTCCGCCGACCCGTCCTATATGCGAATCCAGTTCCGGCGATTTATGGATGTGCTGGAGGGACTGAACGGAGCAGGGATCGCTGTTCCCCTTCGCCACACCTGCAACAGTGCGGCGACGATGCGGTTTCCAGAGGCCCACCTGGACGCGGTACGGCCGGGGATCGCCATCTATGGGCTGGACCCGTCGTCGGAATGGCCGCCGATCTTCCCTCTGCGGCCGGCGATGACGCTGAAAAGCCGGGTGGTGCGGGTGCGGACGGTCCCCGCGGGCTGGGGGATCGGGTACGGCCGAACGTATGTCCCGAATCGCCCGACGCGGGTGGCGCTTCTGCCCGTGGGCTACGGCGATGGCTATCACCGCATTCTCTCCAACCGCGGCGCAGTCCTCCTTCACGGTCAGCCCGCCCCTATCCTGGGACGGGTCAGTATGGACCAGATTGTGGTGGACGTCAGCCACATCCCCCAGGTGCAGGAAGGAGATGTGGCGGTGATTTTCGGCCATCAGGGGGAGGCGGAACTGCGGGCCGAAGAGGTGGCGGCCTGGGCGGAGACCATCAATTACGAAGTGACCACATCCATCTTGCCCCGCGTTGTCCGAATCTACACTACGGAGGAGTCCTGATGACCCGCGTGCGAAATTTCGTTTCCGAGCGAGTTGCGTCTGTTCCCCCTTCCGGCATTCGCCGCTTCTTTGACATCGCGGCGACGATGGAGGACGTCATCAGCCTGGGGATCGGGGAGCCGGATTTCCCCACGCCAGAGCCGATCCTGCGGGCCGGGATAGAGTCGCTGCAGCGGGGGGAGACGCACTATACGTCCAACTCCGGGCTGATGGAACTGCGCCGGGCCATCGCCGAGCACCTGGACCGTCTCTACGGGCAGACGTATAACCCGGCCAGTGAGATTCTCATCACGGTAGGAGTCTCCGAAGCGTTGTACCTGGCCTGCGCGGCGACGCTGGATCCGGGCGATGAGGTCATCATCCCGGAGCCGTGTTTCGTCTCCTACGCGCCGGAGGTTGTCTTTGCCGGAGGGGTGCCGGTGATGGTGCCGACATCGGCAGAGAATCAGTGGCAGGTGACCGCGGAGGCAATAGAGGCCGCGATCACGGAACGGACGAAGGCCCTGCTCCTGGGGTATCCCAATAACCCCACGGGCGCGATTATGAGCCGGGAACGGCTCAACGAAATCGCCGCCGTCGTCAAGCGCCATAATTTGCTGGTCATTTCGGACGAGTTGTACGATCGCCTGGTCTACGACACCCAGCACGTCTGCTTCCCCAGCCTGCCGGGGATGTACAGCCGGACAATTCTGCTGATGGGCTTCTCCAAGGCGTATGCGATGACCGGCTGGCGCATCGGATGGGCCGCTGCACCGGCCGAGATTATGGACATGATGCGTCGGGTGCATCAGTATACGATTATGTGCGCACCGACGCCCTCCCAGTACGCCGCCCTGGCCGCGCTACAGGAGGGAGAGCCATACGTCCAGGAGATGCGGGCCGAGTATGACCGCCGCCGTCGGCTTATCGTGAGCGGGTTAAACGAAATCGGGCTGACCTGCGTGGAGCCCAAAGGGGCGTTCTACGCCTTCCCGTCCGTTGCGATCAGCGGGATGGACGAGAACACCTTTGCGGAGAAACTGCTCCAGGAGGAGCGGGTGGCGGTGGTGCCCGGCAGCGCCTTCGGCCCCAGCGGGAAGGGATATGTCCGTTGCTCCTATGCCACCGCCTACGAGAAGATAGAAGAGGCGCTGGAACGGATTCGCCGGTTTGTGCAGCGGCACGGATGAGGTTTTTTTTTAAACCGCAGAGACGCGGAGGGCACAGAGGTTTTCTACTTTGTGCTCCCTTTGGTGATGCCCAGAGAGGGGTAAATCCCGCTGTTCGTGCGGAGGGAGAATGATTCTCATTATTCGGGAACCGGCCACACCCGAGCAGATTGCAGTGATGTCCGCAGCCTTCGGCGGTATTCTGATTAAACTGGCTGTAGATGTGGAGAGAGGCGTTCTGGCCGGCGGTGGTGAGTTGCACGCGGAGTGTGAGCAGGTGCTTCTGGAGGACGGAAGTCGGCAGGAAGATATTTGGGGAGCAGATTGGTATCTGCACACAAGGGAGATCGGTCTGGAAGCCCTGATTAATATTCGTCCACGGCAGCAAAATTACGGCATGGAGATTCAAAATCCGGAACTGCGGGCGCGAGTGGAGGCAATCATTCGGAGGCTTCTGGGATGAGCGGTGTATCTTTCCGGGAACGCTACCAGCAGATGCCCTGGCCCCAGCAGTTGGGAAACCTGGCTTCCACCCTGGCGCGCCTCTCTTCCCGTTGCTCCGATCCCCGATATGATGACCTGATCGTTCAGTTGCTGCGAGAAGCGGCGTTATTCATTGAATGGAGTGCTCCCCACGTCCCGGCTGCATTCCACCCTGACCTGGCTGCTGCTCAACAGGAGGTGTTGGCCTGGCGGCGTCTCTGGCCGCTGGATGCTGCCCGTCCACTGCTGGCGCTGCGCGCCCGCCAGATGTCCGACCGGTTCTTGCGGCTGGCTGGGCTGATCCCACCATCGCCTTATGAAGTCTCACAAGCAGGAGAATGAGTTATGGAATACGAAGCGCTGATCGGTCTGGAAGTGCATGCCCAGATTCATACCCGCTCCAAAATGTTCTGCGCCTGCCCGGTGATGGAGGATACGGGGGACCTTCCCCCGAACACCTATGTCTGTCCCGTCTGTACGGCGATGCCGGGGACGCTGCCGGTAATCAACCGCCGCGCGGTGGAACTGACGCTGATGACAGGACTGGCGCTGAACTGCGAGATTCCCCCTGTCACCTTCTTCGCCCGCAAGTCCTACTTCTATCCCGACCTGCCCAAGGGCTACCAGATTTCCCAGCACCATCTGCCCCTGGCGGTAAACGGCTATCTGGACGTCCGGGTGGACGGGCAGACGCGCCGTATCCGGATCAACAACGTCCATCTGGAAGAGGACACGGGCAAGTTGTACCACGTGGGCAACGTGACGTTGGTGGACTTTAACCGGGCGGGGGTACCGCTGATAGAGATTGTCACCGAGCCGGATATGCGCTCCGCCGAAGAGGTGCGGGCATACGCGGAACAGTTGCGGGAGATTCTGGTCTACCTGGGAGTCAACTCCGGGGACATGGAGAAGGGCGTGATGCGCTTTGAGGCCAGCGTCAGCGTGCGGCCCGTGGGCTCCGATGTACTGAATCCTCGCCACGAAATCAAAAATCTGAACTCCTTCCGGGCGCTCTACCGTGCGGTGGCGTACGAGATCGCCCATCAGATAGAGGTCCTGCAAAACGGCGGGCGGGTGGTCCAGCAGACGATGGGCTGGGACGAGGGCCGCGGCGTCACCTACGTCCAGCGGAGCAAGGAGTATGCGGAGGACTACCGGTACTTCCCGGAGCCGGACCTGCCCCCACTGGAGGTGAATCGGGAGTGGCTGGAGGAACTGCGCCGCCAGTTGCCGGAGTTGCCGGCGGTGCGGCGGGAGCGCTTTATCCGCGAGTACGGCCTGGGCGCGTACGAGGCCGACCTGCTGGTGGCCGACCGGGCGGTGGCGGACTACTATGAGGCGGCGGTGCGGTTGGGGAAAGTCGGCCCGAAGACCATTGCGAACTGGATAACGGTGGACCTCTTCCGGGTAATGAAGGAGACGGGGCGGGGGCTGGCGGAACTACCGCTGAGCCCCCAGGCGCTGGTGGACCTGATTGCGCTGGTAGAGGGGGGAGTTATCAACCTGAACACCGGGCGGGAAGTGCTGGATGAGATGACGGCGACGGGTCGCGAAGCCCGTGCCATTGTGGAGGAGAAGGGACTGGCCCAGATTTCGGACGAAGAGGCCCTGCTCCAGGTGATTGAGCAGGTGCTGGACGAGAACCCGACCCAGGTCGCCCAGTATTTGGGCGGCAAGGAGCAGGTGGCGGGATGGCTGATGGGTCAGGTGATGAAGGCCACCCAGGGCAAGGCGAACCCCCAGCGGGTGCGTCCCTTGCTGGTGGAAGCACTGGAAGCCCGACGGAGAAGTTTGGCAAAAGTGGAATAGCATGATATGATATACCTTTGCCTCTCAAAAGCAGGAGGTGTGATATGGCAAAATCGTTCACGGCGCAGGAATTTCGGGATTTTATGGACGTTCTGGACCAGCACCCCGAGTGGCGGGAGGAACTCCGTCGGGCAGTGTTGACCGAGCGGTTGCTGGACCTGCCGGATATCGTCCATCAGTTGGCCGAGGCCCAATGGCATGCCGAGAGGCGCTTAACGCGGTTGGAGGATGCGGTTGTCCAGTTAGCGGAGGCGCAGCAGCGGACGGAGATGCAGGTTGCCCAGTTGGTGGAGGCCCATCGGC